>NZ_JAMXXM010000008.1:0-106343 GCF_024129715.1 Acinetobacter lwoffii | reverse complement strand
TCGTTTAAATTCCCCATCATTAAATCTAGTTAAATTTTCATATTTCATGGGGCTAGTATAAACAATTTTTTACTTTCGCAAGAGATCTAATTTATAGCGTGGCCGATTTTGCAGGGTAATTTTGGTCAACACCCCCAACTACCCAGCGCTACCCGTCCAGCCTGAAATATCTCGGTATTCTGCTGGGCGTCGCATTGCAGCAGCTCTCCCGCTGCAGTCAGTAATTCAAAGCCTTCCACAAAAGCGGATATGCAAGGTAAATCGATGCCCGTGCCATGCGTTCCGGTAGAAATCGCTCCAGCCAGACTTTGCTGGTCTATATCGCCCTGATTAATTAAAGTCTGATTGATCGGCGTCAAATATTCCCCCAAATCATATAAACGCGTACCGGCCCGCACGGTGCATTGGGTTTTCTCTTGATCAAAAGCAACGACTCCTTTGAACTGGTCGAGATTAAGCAAGATTTCATCTGTTTTGGCCAATGGGCTAAAGGAATGTCCTGCACCCACTGCACGAATGTGTGCATGGGTCTTCACCAAACTTTGTAATTCACTGATCTGGCTGGGCTGAACAATCCGAGCAGCGCTGGACTGGCTCCCCGACCAGTTTCGCCAGACGTCATTCGCCTGTTGTATTTTCATTATTATTCTCTGGCTCATATTATTTTAATGATTCAACTAGAGTAAAATACCTAAAAAATCAAACTTGGGAACCCATGCGTTCAGAACATTTAAGTAGGGTTAAATATTTTTATTAATATTCAAATACTTAAAATTTGTAAAATCGTACTCGACTAAAGCATAAATGCAAGATTTCTGAGAAATACATATCTTTTCAACAGGATATGAAAATAAATATAGAACGGAGTTTTACAATGGTTAGCGCATATGATGAATTACCGCGTACCCCCGCGAATTTTGTAGCCTTATCACCTTTACGCTATCTTGATCGTGCAGCTTATATCTATCCAAATCAGAACGCGATTATTCACGGTAAGCGCCGGATCACCTGGCGTGAGAAATACAACCGTTGTCGTCAGTTTGCCAACCAACTCCAAAAATTAGGCATCGGTAAAAATGATACTGTGTCTGTCCTGCTGCCTAACGTCCCTGCCATGATCGAAGCACATTTTGCTGTACCGATGACAGGCGCAGTCCTGAATACTTTAAATACCCGTCTGGATGCCAAGACCCTTGCCTTCATGCTGGAACATGCTGAAAGCAAAGTTTTATTGGTCGATCCTGAATTTACTGCGCTTGCCACAGAAGCTCTTACTCTAATTTCACAAGACATTTATGTGATTGATGTGGCCGATGCAGAGTTTGAAGGCGAAGACCAGCGTATTGGTCAAATCGAATATGAAGACTGGATTGCGCAAGGCGATGCAAATTTTGAATGGCATTTACCTCAAGATGAATGGGATGCCATCAGCTTAAGCTATACCTCTGGAACCACAGGCAACCCGAAAGGCGTGGTCTATCATCATCGTGGTGCCTATATTAACGCAGCCAGTAATATTATCGCCTGTGGCATGACACCACGCGCTACCTATTTATGGACACTGCCGCTGTTCCACTGTAATGGCTGGTGCTTTGTCTGGACCATGGCGGCCAATGGCGGAACCAACGTTTGCTTGCGTAAAGTCGATGCTGAACTGATCTTTAAACTGATTGCTGAACATAAAGTCGATTACTTCTGTGGGGCACCGATTGTCTTGTCAATGCTGATTAACGCACCTGAAGAGAAAAAGACCAAAATTGATCATCGTGTCGAAGTGATGGTGGCGGGTGCCGCACCTCCAGCAGCAATTATTGAAGGCATGCGCAATATCGGTATTAACGTAACGCATGTTTACGGCTTGACTGAAACCTATGGCCCTTCTGCGCTGTGCGCATCTCAGGCTGGATGGAGTGATTTATCCATTCAGGAACAAGCACAGTTACATTCACGTCAAGGCGTACCTTATCCATTGCAAGATGGCATGAAAGTGCTTGATCCGGACACCATGCAGGAAGTGCCACATGATGGTCAGACCATGGGTGAAATCATGTTCCGTGGCAATATCGTGATGAAAGGTTATCTGAAAAATCCTGAGGCGACAGCAGAAGCCTTTGCTGGTGGATGGTTCCATACGGGAGATCTGGCGGTATGCCAACCGGATGGTTATGCCAAAATTACCGACCGTTCCAAAGATGTGATTATTTCTGGCGGAGAAAATATTTCATCGCTTGAAGTCGAGGAAGTGCTGTATCAACATCCGGCAGTGCTGACTGCGGCGGTAGTCGCCAAACCTGATCCACGCTGGCAGGAAGTTCCTTGTGCTTTTATTGAACTCAAAGAAGGTACCCAGGCCACAGAAGAAGAAATTATGGAATTCTGCCGTGAACATCTGGCCCGTTTTAAAGTGCCTAAGGATGTGGTGATTACCGAAATTCCAAAAACCTCGACCGGAAAATTACAGAAATTTGTTTTACGTGAATGGGCCAAAGAGCGTGCGCAAGGTGAGTTCTCTTAACCGCATACAATTATATTTTTTTCAAAATCTACTCAAATAAAAATCGTGCTAAGAAAACTTAGCACGATTTTTATTTGAAATAACCTCCCCCAAACCCTCTCCTATAAGGAGAGGACTTTAAGGAACTTACATCTCTACCATTTCCACGCCATCAATACGGGCAACGGTCATCAAGTCCTTATCACCACGACCTGAAACCGTCGCAAGAATAATTTGATCCTTGTCCATGGTCGGTGCAAGTTTGGTCACGTATGCCATGGCGTGTGCGCTTTCCAACGCCGGAATAATACCTTCAATCTTGGTCAAGTCGCGGAAACCTTGTAGCGCTTCTTGGTCATTAATTGGTACGTATTTAACACGATCCATATCTTTCAGAAAACTATGTTCCGGACCCACACCTGGATAATCCAGACCTGCAGAAATTGAATGGGTTTCGATGATCTGGCCTTGCGCATCCGACATCAGGTAAGTTCGGTTACCATGCAGGACACCGACATGACCGGCATTCAACGGCGCAGAGTGCTTGCCTGATTCAATCCCATGACCTGCTGCTTCAACACCATACATTTTCACATCTTGGTCATTCAGGAATGGATAGAACAAGCCCATGGCATTGGATCCACCACCGACACATGCCACTAGGGCATCTGGTAAACGGCCAGCCTGTTCCAGAATCTGACGGCGTGCTTCACGACCGATGATCGACTGGAAATCACGAACCAGTTGCGGATATGGATGTGGGCCTGCCACAGTACCAATCACGTAATAAGTTGAATCAACATTGGTCACCCAATCACGCATGGCTTCATTCATGGCATCTTTTAAGGTTTTAGAGCCACTTTCTACCGGCACAACCGTCGCGCCTAATAAACGCATACGGTAGACGTTCATCGCCTGACGTTTAACATCGTCTGCGCCCATGAATACTACGCATTCAAGACCTAAACGTGCTGCAATCGTTGCCGTTGCTACACCGTGCTGGCCTGCCCCTGTTTCGGCAATAATCCGTTTCTTGCCAGAAAGTTTCGCCAGTAAGGCCTGACCAATTGTATTATTTACTTTGTGCGAACCGGTATGGTTCAGATCTTCACGTTTCAGGTAAATCTGTGCGCCACCCAACTCTTTCGACCATCGTTCAGCATGATATAAAGGACTCGGACGACCGACGTAAAACGCCATGTCACGGTCAAATTCTGCCAAAAACTGCGCATCATCTTTCATACGGAAATAGAGCTTTTCCAAGTCTTCTAAAGCCGCCATGAGTGTTTCTGACACAAAACGTCCGCCATGAATACCGAAATGCCCGCGTTCATCCGGGAATTGGGTATAGTCAACTGCCTGACTGTTCTGGCTAGTACTTTGCTGATCCACGATGGACTCCTTGCATAAAGCGTTCTATGAGTTGTTGGTCTTTAATACCTTTTGCGGACTCGACACCGCCACTCACATCCACGGCATAAGCCTGTGTGGTGAGAATTGCCTGTTCGATATTGTCAGGATTTAAACCGCCTGCCAAGATCAAGGGAATATTGAGTTTGGGAAATGTGTCCCAATCGAAGCTGTGCCCTGTGCCACCTTTCAGATCAGGATGCCATGCATCTAATAGCACTGCGCTTGCGCCTGCATCTTGATAACCTTGAATTTCTGCGACTGCATCCAGATCAGGTTTTACCTGAATGGCTTTATACCAACGGCGTCCGACCTGCTGGGCGATAGCCTGACACTGTTCAGGTGTTTCATCGCCATGAAATTGTAAAATATCCAGTGGAACGGTTTTCAGAATATCCTGAATTTCATCTGCATGACTATTCACAAATAAACCTACGGCCTGCACATACGCCGGAATCGCCCGGATCAGGATTTCAGCCTGCTCTAAAGTGACATGACGCGGACTCGGGGGATAAAATACAAATCCTATCGCGTCACAGCCAGCATTGACTACGGCATGTACATCTTCGACTCGGGTAATTCCACAAATTTTGGCACGGGTTCGCATATTATGTTGGCTCTAGATCTACCAATGTATTGAACAATCTATAAGATTGGGGCAAATCATTGTAATGCAAATTATCCGACTTGCGTGAAGTTCATCCGGATTATTCTCGATGCAGATTGTTTATAAGGCATACAAACTTTATACTGCGCTCACCTTGCAGCAAGTCCAAGCCTTCAGGCTTTAGGGAAGCTGGTGTAAATCCAGCACTGCCCCCGCAACGGTAAAAAATGAAACGTCTATCAATTTAAACTCTTCGGTTTACACCACTGCATCTTGATGTGGGAAGGTGGATATACAGCAAAGTCGCTGCTTTGCACATTTAAGTCCGGAAACCTGCTTGTTGTGTTCTATAACTCAATCATTCACGGGGAAGTGAATGTAGGGAGCTTTAACATGTCACTTCATTGTCAACCTACTGCCTTGGTAGGTGCGATCGCACTTGCATTGGGTACCACTTCATCTGTTTTTGCTAACGAGCAAGAAGTTGCGAAAGCATCTTTAGATACCATTGTGGTCACGGCATCACGCAGCGAACAAAATATTGAAAATGTGCCGATGCGTCTAAATGTGCTTGATGAAAAAACGATTCAACAATCCCCTATTGCTGACTTACCTTCTTTATTAACGAAAGAAGCAGCGCTATCAGTTAAACAAGTGGGTGGCTATGGTCAACCAGCTTCAATTTTCTTACGTGGCAGCAATGCCGCACATACCTTAATTTTACAAGATGGTATGCGCTCCAATACCGCAACTGTTGCAGGTACAAATTTACATTTAATTGATACGACAGACATTAAGCAAATTGAAATTCTAAAAGGCCCTGCATCGGTACAATACGGTACTGATGCAATTGGAGGTGTAATTCAACTCATTTCCAAAACACCGACAGAAAATAGTGCGTTTACAACGGTCGAAGTCGGTGAAAAAAATACCTACAAATCACTTGTCGGTATTGATGCTGCTGAAAATGGCTATTACGCCCAAATTCGTGGGCAACGCCTAGAAACAGATGGTGACCAAATTATTAGCAATCAATCTAAAAAAGCAGGTTTCGATCAAAAGGGCTATTCAGCGAAATTAGGCGTTGATCAAGACAACTTTGGATTGTCAGCGGAATTTAAAGAAAATGAAGGTCACGGCGACTACTTCTCTTATGGTGCACCAGAAGCTTATGATTTCACCAATCGCCTTTATAATATTAAAGGTTATTTTAAGCTTAATCCAAATTTAGTGTGGGAAACTCGCCTATCACAATTTGAAGATGAATACGTAATTGTACAAAGCGCTTATCCATCGACTGTAATCACTGAACAACAAGAAATAGATTCCAATATTCAATGGCAAATCAACGCCGAGCATAAACTTCTTGCGGGTGTACATTACAATAAGACAGAAGCTGAAAGTTTAAACACCTTTAAAGATGAAAATGATAGCACTGGCTATTATTTACAGCACCAATATCAAAATGATGTCATCAGCACCCAAGCGGGTATTCGAGTTGAAGACAATCAGCAATTTGGTACACATAGTGTAGGACAACTCGCTGTTCGACATACCCTAAGCCATACATCAAGTATTTATGCCAATGTCGGAACAGCATTTCGTGCCCCAGTTGTCGGGCAAATTATTAGTGAACCCGCTTGGTGGGGCGGTAATCCTGACCTACAACCAGAAGAAAGTGTATCTTATGAAATTGGTTTTGATCATCTAATCACCCCATCAATGACATTATACGGTTCTGCTTTTCAAACCCAAGTCGACAATATTATGGTCTCTAACGGAGATACCAACTGGGTATTTGAAAATATGGACAGCGCCACCTTTAATGGTGCTGAATTGGGTTTAAAATTGACACAAGATGACTTCTATGCCAATGCTGAATATGCGTATATTCAAGCTAAGAACGATGATAAAGATAAAGATTTGCCAAATCGCCCACGCCAAAACTTCAACCTAACCTTGGGTTGGGATAATGGTCAGTATGGTGCGTCCACGTCTTTAGTAGCTAAAGGTAAATCTAAGGAGGATAAAGGCCTTATTCCAGGCTATGCAGTCATTGATATGAATGCCTATTGGCAAGTGAATCCTCACTTAAAAACCTTTGTGAATATTCGTAACCTAGGTGATACCAATTACAAAACAGCATTTAATGATGCCACATCTTATTACATTGCCAGTGACCGCCTCGCTTCTATTGGAATCACTTTTAAATACTAAGCTCTAAACAGCAAAAAACTTTAAAACAGCGCAGTTTATGGATAATGTTATGACCGACATTATCCTTTTTTATTATCTTCATTAAAAATTCAAGGAACACATATGGGCCACCGTTTAAGTAAAATCTACACGCGCACAGGCGATTCGGGTACTACAGGGCTTGGTGATGGCTCACGCGTTGCCAAAGATGACTTGCGTATTACCGCGCTGGGTGATGTCGATGAACTGAATGCCGTGATTGGCGTATTACGTGCACAAATTTCAGCAAGTAACATTGAAGATCAAGCCGCTTGGGATAAATCTTTAAGCCTGATCCAACACTGGTTATTCGATCTTGGTGGTGAAGTCTGTATTCCAGGTTTTAATCTGGTGCAACCGGTATCAATTGAGTTTCTGGAAAATGATATCGACCGCATGAATGAAGCTTTGCCGATGTTAAAAGACTTTATTTTGCCTACCGGAACGCTGGTGTGTAGCTTTGCCCATCAGGCCCGCGCTGTTTGCCGTCGTGCAGAACGCAGCGTCATGTCGGTACATCACCGTGACCAAAATATTCAGGCAGCGTCACTGCAACTACTTAATCGTTTATCGGACTGGTTATTTGTAGCATCACGTACCCTGCAACGTGCTGAGGGCGGTTCCGAAGTGCTGTGGCAAAAAAATATCAATGACAGCATCGAAAAGTAAAATTATGTTTCAAGTTGCTATCTAAAAATACACGTCAGATGTCTCTTGATTTTACAGAACATCTGACGAAAATAGAAAGTGTCACTCTTCTGTCACGTAGCCCTCGCAAAATGAACTTAACTTTCCCACTCATGAGCATCTTATGCGCATAATTGGTCATCGTGGTGCACGTGGCGAAGCCCCTGAAAATACCTTGGGCGGTTTTCAATATATTCAGGAGATTGGCATTCGCGCCGTTGAGTTTGATGTCCGTCAGCTCAAAGACAATGCCTTAATCATCATGCATGATGACGACTTTGTGCGTACCACCGGTTTGCAGAAGCATCTATACGAGTGTAACCGTCAAGATCTTACCCAATATAATCACGCAATGGCCTGGTCAGAATGGAATAAAATCGAAGCAACCCCACTGCTCGATCAAACCTTAAATGTCATTCGAAATTTTGAGCATATTGAAGTCGAAATTAAAAGCGTAGCATCTGAAGAGGCAGCTGAAAAAATCGCGTTTGAAGTCGAACAACAACTGCAAGGCTATGAACAAGCAGCCATTATTACCAGCTTTGATGCCAAAATTTTGGATGCTTTCAAACAGCAAAACTCACGTTTAAAACGCGGTTTATTGGTTGAAACCGATGTCAAACATCAAGCTATTGATCAGGCGCTGGAACTGGGATGCTGTCATATTGGCTGGATGGATGAACTGGCCAGTAAAGACCTGATTCAAGCCACGCAGGCTGCCGAGTTGAATATCAGTGTCTGGACAGTCAATGATGTCACCCGTGCCAAACAGCTGCGAGATTGGGGTATTCAGGGACTGATTACCGATTATCCAAAACTGATGCTACAACAACTCTAAGACAACCTCTCTTAGCCTTGATTGATCTAGGTATTTCTTGATCCAGTCCATGTCGATAACGCAATAATGAAAGTGTGAATCTTCCTTAATCAGATTTTATTTGAAAGTGAGATTAAGTTGCCCAACACGTATATTCTGCAAATTCCCTAATAATATTGTACAAATTATGAACAACGATTTTTATCTGATTCATTCGGTTTCAATTTCCTGAAAGAGTGATAATCCTCAGTTACTTAGTCGGAAATCAGAGCCTGTCTACGCTCGCAAAATGGTCACTTCTGCCCTACTAATTTTGTTACCGACAAGTACAATACAACCGTACAATAATGCTAGTGATGCCTTAGGGCACATGCTAATATGGACAAGATAGGCTGCTGTTAAAACCAACAGTAGTTTCTGCTTTTTGTTATACCTTCCGAGGTTCTAGGAGTGCTGTTGGAGATGAATGCTCCCTTACCCAAAGCCCCCATCAACTGGATTGCTGTGTTTGCATTGGTATTCTTACCGATTGTAGCCCTGATCGCGATTCCGTTGTATGCGTATCACCATGATTTTAGCGCTGCCGCTTGGATCAGTATGTTTGTTTTACTGGGCGTAAGCAGCCTCGGCATTACAGCAGGATACCATCGCCTGTGGGCACATCGTGCTTATGAAGCCACTTTACCATTAAAAATCATCTTGATGATTATGGGTACATTTGCTGTACAGAATAGTATTTTATTCTGGGCATCTGGTCACCGTACCCATCACCGTCATGTCGATGATGTTGATCAAGACCCGTACTCGATCAATAAAGGCTTCTGGTATGCACATATTGGCTGGATGTTACGTGATTATCCATCTGGTGCTGCCAACTATAAAAATGCGCCAGATCTGTTAAAAGACAAAGTGGTGATGTTTCAGGACAAATACTACGTTCCTTTAGTGATTGCTGTTCATGCTACGATTTTATTGCCAATTGGCTGGGCAGTCGGCGATGTATGGGGCGTGTTGCTATTGGGTGGATTAATGCGTTTAATCCTGAGCCATCATGTAACCTTCTTCATTAACTCACTGTGCCACATGTGGGGAAATCGTCCTTATACCGACGAAAATACTGCACGTGACAACTTCGTACTCGCGGTTGCAACTTGGGGTGAGGGTTATCATAACTATCACCACATTTTCCAATACGATTACCGTAACGGCGTGAAATGGTGGCAGTACGATCCAACCAAGTGGTTGATCTGGACTTGTTCTAAACTCGGTTTAGCAAAAAACTTGCGCCGTATTCCTAGCTTTAATATCAAAAAAGCGGAATTGGCGATGAAGTTTAAATATGCCGAACAAGATCTTGCGGTATATGGCCATGATGTTTCTGAAGATATCTCGGCGGTAAAAACCAAGATCGCACAGGAATATGATGCTTTTACCCAAACTTTAAATGACTGGGCGAAGTTAAAAGAACAGGAAATTCAGGTCAAGAAAGCGTCTATGGCTGAAAAAATCCATCAGATGGATGACAAGCTGAAAGTTGAATTCCAGCTGGTTGAACAGCGTCTTTCCCATCATCGTCAAACCTTGAATCTACTGGTTCGTAATCTGAAAAAATCTGCAGTTTCTCAATAAAAGCTGTTGAACATTAAAGCCCCGATTGGGGCTTTTTTTATGCCCGAAAGATAACGTGAACTCTCGCTTATACAACAGTTTTATACATCTATCTTTGTTATAGTTCATGTATTCCAATCCTGTACCGATGCCATGTATTTTAACTCTCGCTATCAAACCCTACCTGCTCGCCTCTATCACCATCAAGTTCCGCTTCCATTAAAAGGTGCAAAAGCTGGACATTTTAATGCAGCATTGGCAGAGCAACTGCAATGGTCGAATGAAGACAAGGCGCAATGGGTCGAGATTTGTAGCGGTCAGAAAGTCTTTGCTGAGTTTGAACCTTTGGCTATGGTCTATGCAGGCCATCAGTTTGGACAATGGGCAGGACAATTGGGAGATGGTCGCGGGTTGTTGATTGCGCAGATTCTAGATCAGAAGCAGCAGACCATTGACCTGCATTTAAAAGGTGCTGGGTCTACGCCTTATTCACGCATGGGCGATGGTCGTGCCGTACTGCGTTCAGTTATTCGTGAGTATCTGGCGGGCCATGCCTTAAATGCCTTGGGTGTGGCATCCAGTAATGCAGTCGGTTTTACTTCATCAATGCAAGGTATTCAGCGTGAGAAGCTAGAGCCGGGCGCGATGATGCTGCGTACTTCTGACTGTCATATCCGTTTCGGGCATTTTGAATGGATCAATCAGTATCAGCCAGATCTGCTGGCTGAATTTACCCAGAAATGTATCGAATGGCATTATCCGGAATGTCTGCAAGCCGAACAGCCGATTCTGAGCTTTGCCACCAAAGTTATTCAGCGCACTGCGGTGATGATTACCAAATGGCAACTGGTCGGTTTTGCACATGGCGTGATGAATACCGACAACCTGAATATTACCGGTTCAACTTTGGACTTTGGTCCTTATGGCTTTATGGAGCGCTTCCGTCCGAATTGGATCAATAACCACTCGGATTATCAAGGTCGTTATACCTATCAGCAGCAGCCGAGTATTGGGCATTGGAATTTATGGCAATGGTTAAATAATCTGGTGCCGCTCTGCCCTACCGATTATGACAAAGAACAATGGAAACAGGATTTAGCTGCATGTCTGGAGCACTATGAGCCAACCTTCTTGGAACATTATAAACATGGTTTAAACCAGAAAATGGGCTTGCCAAGTTTCCATAAAGACAGTTTTGACTGCGCAATGGCCTTTCTGCGAATTTTGCAAAGTGAACAACTGGACTACACCCAGAGTTTTATCCGTCTGCAAAATAAAGACTGTGAAGCCATTAAAGATGATTGTCTGGACCGACGCCAGTTTGAAGCATTCCTGGCGCAATATGGATCTATCCGTGAACACCAGGATATAGAAGAATTGGATGCCGCCATGCAACTGGCCAATCCGCATTATATTCTGCGGAATCATATGGCACAGAAAGCCATTGAACTGGCAGAGCGGGATGATTTTTCTGAAGTAGACCGTCTGTTTAAATTACTCAGTCAGCCTTACCTGAAACAGCCCGATTTGGAACAGCCTGAAGATTTAGCGCCATTGCCAAGTGATGTGCCTGAAGTGATGGTGAGTTGTTCGTCTTAATAAATAGACTCAAAAAACATGCAAAAAATTGATCAAACTAAATTGACACATGAAATTATTGAAACAGCATATAAGCTGCTTACTCACAAACTCGCATTTGGAGGATTAATTACACATAACGAAAGTGCTTTCCAATTAGAATTAGGACATATTTTAAAAACACTTGGGCAGTTGTATGAGTTTAGGTTAAGCGACAAATTCCATTTAGAGTTTGAAACATTTTTACCTTTAAAAACAACGAGTATTAAGAGTCAATCTGAGCGAGCAAGAATTGATATTTTAATTCGTTATCAAGATGGTGATCATCAAACTTGTGCTGCTATAGAACTAAAATTCTTTAAGAAAAGTAACCATCGGGAACCTAACAACCGTTACGATGTCTTTAAAGATCTTTCAAATTTAGAACTTTACAAGAGAAATGGAATCGACATTTGTTATTTCATTCTCGCAACTGATCATGCCCACTATTGCAACCAAATAAAATATTCGGATGATACCCGTGATTTTGATTTCAGGCATAAAAGTACGTACAAAGAAGGAACGATATTAAGTTATAGAACTCCTAAGCCTTACGGAAACGATATTACACTCATGCAAGACTATGAGTTTTTATGGGACCAGATTAACGATTTATATTTTCTGAAAGTACAAGTTTAAATAAATGTGGATGGTTAATAATAACATCCACATTTATTTTTTAATCAATCTTCAGGATATTCAAAACGGTAGCCCACACCATACACCGCCTGAATCCACTCATGACGGTTACCGGTTTCAGCCGCATCTGAAATCTTACGGCGTAAATTCTTGATATGACTGTCAATGACACGGTCAGCCACATCAAAACTGTCCGGATTAATATGATCCAGCAATTGCGCACGTGAATATACCTGTCCGACATGTTCCAGGAATAACTCCAGTAAACGGAATTCGGTCGGCGTTAAATTCAAGGCTTTTTGTTGATACCAGATGCGCTGTTGTGATTTGTCCATACGGAATAAATCATTGCTTTCCGGTTCTGATTTACGATCCAGACGACGTAACACAGCCTGTACACGCGCGACCAGTTCTTTCGGACTAAATGGTTTACAGAGATAATCATCTGCACCCATATTCAGACCCAACACACGGTCAATTTCTTCAGTACGTGCAGTCACCATAATAATCGGTAAATCCGACTGTTCACGTACCTTACGGCAAATGGTCAGGCCGTCCATACGCGGCACCATCAAGTCCAGAATCATCAGACTCGGTTTACGCTGGGTAAAACTGTTATATGCTTCCTGCCCATCATGAAACATACTGACCTCAAAACCAGCAGCTTCCAGATAGTCTCGCACCAACTGTGCAAGTTCGATTTCATCTTCAACCAGCATGACATGTTTCATCAATATATTTCCTTTATGGTTTCACTTGTTTAGGAAAGCTCAGCTTGCATCGTAAACCACCCAGTGGTGAATGTGCAAAGCTTAAGCTGCCGCCCAGCGCCTGCGTAATTTTACATGATAATGCCAAACCCAGTCCGGTTCCGCCAGTCGCCCGGGTACGAGAATCATCGACACGGTAGAAACGCTCACCAATACGCGCCAGTTGTTCATCAGTCAGACCAAACGGACTATCATCGATATATAAGGTCCATTCTTTATCATCTTGTGTCGTATGAATATGCACCTGCCCGCCTGCTTCAGTATAGCGAATACTGTTACTGAGCAAGTTCGCCACAATCTGTTTAAAACGATCCAGATCCAGATTTAACTCAGTCCCCTCACCGTCTGCATTGACCGTCAATTCAGCATGCTCAAAATTCGGCTGGAAGTTGATGAGTTCCTGCTGCACCACCTCCCACGGATTCACCGTCGAAAAATAGAATTGTAATTGCTGGGCATCGACCTGTGCCAGCGCGGCCAGATCTTGGGTCAGTTTTTTCAGGCTGTTCACCTGAGCCAGCATGGAAGAAAAATGTTCAGGTGTTGGTTTACGAATCCCATCCTGCATCGCTTCAATCTGTGCCTGCAACACTGCCAATGGCGTTTTTAATTCATGCGAGGTATCTGCCACCCACTGACGGCGCGAGGTTTCATGCTGATCCAGAATCACCGCCAATGCATTTAACTCATTGGATAAATCACCTAATTCATCATTCCGGTTTACTTTAACCTGATATTGATAATTTCCCTGAGTCAAGGCACGCGTACCATTGAGCAGACGTTGTATCGGCTTTTTGAAATAAGTCGCTAATAACAGGGAAGCAATCAGACTTGCCAAAATACTGAGAGCATAAACCAGAAATAAATAACGCTTTTGGTTACTGAAGAAATTAATACTGAGCGCATCATCCTGATCTAGTACCGGTTTTAAGCCCAAATAGCCGACAATCTGATTATTCACCATAATCGGGCGATAAGAGACCTGCTCATCCGAAGCCTCACCGACCACAAAACGACGCTTGGCATCATACAGAGAAAGACGTGAACTGAGACCAAGACGATCCGGCATCTGGATAAACTGTTTCTTGCCGGTCGGCTGCTGTGCTGGCTGTTCCCCATTCTTGCGATCAGCCCTAAACAGATTCTGATTGGAGCTGAGCGGGAATTTCAAGCCTTCAAAGGGCTGAAACTGTGAAGGCAAATTAGATGCCAGCACACGTAATTCTTCTTCATTGACCTGACGTTGTGGCAGCGCCGGATCTACCATACTGGGTGCGACCTGAGCCAGAGTCTGTTCCTGAAAATAACGCTGCTGCAAGGCAATATCATACTGACGGCGTAACCACCAGCGTGACAAACGGTCATAATCATCCGGTGCGGCTTCACCTTCCATCTGGAGAATCTGTGCCTGAATCGCGTTGCCCCAGTCCTGATAGACCGCATAGACATCTGCCAGATTTTCAATCACATAATCCAGCTTCTGCATTTCGACATCGGCGACATAACGGGCGAAATTACGCTGCATATTCAGATGCAATACACCCAGGCTCACTGTGGTAATGACCAACGTGGTCAACAGCACGGTCAAAAATAGACGTAATGCAATGGGAATACGGCGAATGTTCAAAACTAAAATCTCAATTTTTCTTCTATATTCATTATTGTAGCGAACACCGCAGCAAAAAACTCTTCATTGTTTCTTCATCTTTATTGTTTAATCTTTATCTGACATAGAATCAGCTTCTTGACGGGGATAAATACAATGCAAACCATGACAAAAATAGCTTTAATCAGTGCAAGTGTTTTATCAATGGGTGCGTTGACTGCCTGTCAATCCACCAGCAATGTGCCAAGCAATGATCATCCCCACATGATGAAACATCATGAAGGCAAAAAACAGCATCTAACTCCCGAACAGCGTGAGCAGTTTAAGGCAAAGCGTGCAGAACGCATGCAGTTTGCCAAACAGCTTCAACAGGCCTGCGACAATAAAGCTGTGGGCTCGGCCGTTCAAATCAAGACTGGCGATAAAACCATAGACGGCACCTGCAAGATGGTCTTTAAAGCAGATCGTAAAGAGATGAAAAGCCATCGCGACATGAAAGCTGAGCATCGTCCAATGCGTGCTGATATGCGTAGAGGCATGATGCACGGTGAAGTCTTGACGGATGCCAAACGTGCAGAATTGACTAAACAGTTTGATCAGCGCCTCGCTCAACGTCAGGCACATCAACAAGCCATGCTGCAAGCCTGTCAAGGCAAAAAAGACGGGACTGCTGCACAGATCAAGATGGGTGAACAAACCATCAATGGCAAATGTCATGTTCGCTTCCAGCCTACAGCCTCTGCCTATTAATGCATAGGAATCAAGGCTTCACGACTAGCACCTTCGGGTGCTTTTTTATTGCGTGCTGTTTCATGCATACAGTTGACTATTCCTTTCCTACAAAATATGGCTAAAGTCTTTATACTCAAGACCTTTAATGCGTCATGCAGATTAATCTTTGACTTTACAGTCACCAAGAAAACACCCCGAAAAGCTTGTACCGCAGGGGAAGTTGTTGCACGATTAGATCATTCCAAACCGTGTCAGTGAAGACAGGTTTTAGTTCATCTAAGATTATAACGCTGGTTCAACCAGTATTGAGGAAACCGATATGCCACAATACAAAGCGCCTTTACGTGATATGCAATTTGTGTTGCATGAATTATTAAATGCTGAACAACACTATGCAAATCTCCCTGCATTCCAAGAAAACGTAAGCCGTGAGCTGGTAGATCAGTACTTAGAAGCTGCGGCCGACTTCTGTGAAAACGAATTGTCTCCGATCAACCAGACCGGTGACCGTGAAGGCTGTACCTGGAATGACGGCGTTGTTACGACTCCGACTGGCTTTAAAGAAGCGTACCAAAAATACATCGAGCTGGGCTTCCCTTCTCTTTCTGCTGAAGAACAATACGGCGGTCAAGGCTTACCGAACTCTTTAGGTATCGCGATTTCTGAAATGGTGGGTACTGCGAACTGGGCATGGGGCATGTACCCTGGCCTGTCTCACGGTGCGGTTCGTACTTTAGAACATCATGGTTCAGCTGAACAAAAAGACGCTTACCTGCCTAAACTGGTTTCAGGTGAATGGACGGGTACCATGTGCTTAACTGAATCTCATGCGGGTTCTGACTTGGGTATTATCCGTACCAAAGCTGAACCACAAGCGGACGGTAGCTACGCAATCTCTGGCGAGAAGATCTTTATCTCTGCTGGTGAACACGACATGGCAGAGAACATTATCCATATCGTACTTGCTCGTCTGCCAGGTGCACCGAAAGGTACCAAAGGTATCTCATTATTCATCGTGCCAAAATTCAACCTGAATGCTGACGGTTCTATTGGCGAGCGTAACGGCGTACGTTGTGGTTCGATCGAACACAAGATGGGTATCCATGGTAACGCGACTTGTGTCATCAACTTTGACAATGCTAAAGGCTTCCTGATTGGACCTGAAAACCGCGGCTTGAACTGCATGTTCACGTTCATGAACACAGCACGTATCGGTACAGCAGTTCAAGGTCTTGCAGCATCTGAAGGTTCATTCCAAGGCGCGCTTGCATACGCAAAAGATCGTCTGGCAATGCGCTCTTTAAGTGGTCCTAAAGCACCAGAAAAAGAAGCAGATCCAATCATTGTGCATCCTGCGGTACGTAACATGCTGTTGACGCAAAAAGCATATGCTGAAGGTGGTCGTGCACTGGTTTATCTATTGGCACAATATGCTGACGTGGTTGAACATGCTGCAGAAGAAGCAGACCGTAAATTTGCAGACAACATCCTGTCATTGCTGACACCAATCGCAAAAGCATTCCTGACTGAAACCGGTTCTGAAGCTGCGAAACACGGTGTACAGGTATTTGGTGGTCACGGCTTTATTTCTGAGCACGGCATGGAGCAAATCGTACGTGATACACGTATCGCCTGCTTGTACGAAGGTACCACTGAAATTCAGGCACTAGACTTGTTAGGCCGTAAAGTATTGGGTACGCAAGGTGCAATGTTGAAAGACTTCACCAAGATCATCCATAAATTTGCTGAAGCGCACAAAGACAATGCTGCAATGAAAGAATTCGTTGAACCATTGGCTGCCTTGAACAAAGAATGGGGCGATCTGACCATGCAGATTGGTATGCGCGCGATGCAAAACCCTGAAGAAGTGGGTGCGGCTGCAGTCGATTACCTCTACTTCTCTGGTTATGTCACTCTAGCTTACCTATGGGCACGTATGGCATTGGTTGCTCAGGAGCAACTGGCTGCGGGCACCACTGAGGTTGATTTCTACAATGCCAAAGTGACGACAGCACGCTTCTACTTCAAGAAAATCCTGCCACGCGTTCGTTCACACGTTGAAGTGATTGCGACAGGTGTAGAGCCATTGATGAACCTGGATGCGGAACACTTTGCATTCTAAGTTAGTCTCAGACTAGCTACATTTCAGAAAAAGGACGGTCAATCAACAGGCAGTCCTTTTTCTTTATAAAGAGTTACAGAATTAACCTTTAGTCGTCTAACATTCAGATTTTGAGTGTTTTAGACTGATTAAAACTCATTTAATCAAACAATAAACAGGTGACACACCATGCCAATTTATAACGCGCCACTTGCCGATATGAAATTCATCCTGAACGATGTCTTCAATGCAGAACAATTCTGGCAGGCCAATGAAAATCTAGCGCATCTGGATGCTGCGACAGCAGAAGCGATTCTTGAAGAAATGGCAAAATTTTCTCAAAACGTCATGCTTCCTCTGAACCGTACCGGCGATGAAGAAGGCGCAAAAATTGAAAATGGTAATGTGACCACACCTGCTGGCTTTAAAGAAGCGTTCAAACAATATGCAGAAGGTGGCTGGATTGGTCTGGGCGCAGATATGGAATGGGGCGGCCAGGAAATGCCGAAAATGCTAACGGTACTTTCTGATGAAATGCTGTTTGCCACCAACCCGTCTTTCATGCTGTATCCATTGCTTTCTGTTGGTGCGGGCATGGCGCTGAACAGCTATGCTTCACAAGCACAAAAAGAAACCTATTTACCTAAAATTTATTCGGGTGAGTGGTCAGGCACCATGTGCTTAACCGAACCACATGCCGGTACTGATCTGGGTATTATCAAAACCAAAGCTGAACGTAGCGAAGACGGCACTTATAGCATCAGCGGCACCAAGATTTTCATCACGGGTGGTGATCATGACCTGGCGGAAAACATCATTCATTTAGTTCTGGCAAAAACCCCAGATGCGCCTGCCGGCTCTCGTGGTATTTCCCTCTTCATCGTACCGAAATTCCTGGTGAATGAAGATGGTTCTATTGGCGAACGTAACCCGGTCGGCCCAGGTTCAATCGAACACAAGATGGGAATCAAGGCATCAGCAACCTGTGTAATGAACTTTGACGGTGCCAAAGGTTACCTCGTTGGTAAAGAAAACGAAGGTCTCGCTGCGATGTTCGTGATGATGAACTACGAACGTCTGTCGATGGGTATTCAAGGCCTAGGTGCTTCTGAATTCGCTTATCAAAACGCTGCGCAATATGCCACAGACCGTTTACAGGGTCGTAGTGCGGCTGGCGTTCAGTCACCAAGCAAACCTGCGGATAGCATTCTGGTGCATGGTGATGTACGCCGTATGCTGCTGAATGTACGTGCCAATAACGAAGCTTCGCGTGCCTTTGCAGTTTATGTAGGTCAGCAACTGGATATCACCAAATTCTCTACTGATCCTGAAGCGGTGAAAAAAGCCAATGACCGCGTTGCGCTATTAACACCAATCGCGAAAGCGTATTTAACGGATACCGCATTCCAGGCGACCCTAGATGCACAAATGGTCTTCGGTGGTCATGGCTATATCCGTGAATGGGGCTTGGAGCAATGTATCCGTGACCTACGTATTTCCCAGATCTATGAAGGCACCAACGGTGTACAGTCACAAGACTTGATCGGCCGCAAAACCATTAAATGTGGCGGCGAATATATCTCTGAATATATCTCTGAAATCCGTGACTTTGCCAATAGTCTGGATGCGGATCTAAACTTTATTAAAGATGCCACACTGGATGCAGCAACTGAAGTTGAATCGGTGACTCAGTACATTCTGGAAGCAGCAAGAGAAAGTCATGACTTTCCGAATGCGACCGCAGTTGACTATCTGCACGCTGTAGGTCTGTTGAGCTTCTCTTATATGTTCGCGCGCATTACCAATGCAGCGAAAAATAAAGACGGTGAGTTCTATCAAAATAAAATCGCTCTGGCACGTTACTTTGTACAACGCATTCTGCCTGAACTGGCATTACGCATTACTAAAGTGAAATCAGGTTCTGACGTCATCATGAACTTCTCTGAAGATTATTTCACGACTCAAGCTTAAGCTAAAAATCTGCAATAAAAACGCCTGCATCAGCAGGCGTTTTTTATGAAAATGCAACAATTAAACTTTTTGAATTAGCAAGGTATCCGTCTGATTATTGCTTTTCGGATTCGAATGTTTATTCACAATTTTGATATTCCCCTCTGACTCTAAAGACTCGCAGAGCTCCACCACCTTTTGCATATCTTCAGCCTTAATGCCTACGCCGAGGATTAATTTTTTTCCGGCTTCTAATTGGCTAATTTTTGTTTGAATTTTATCTAACACTTTTTTCTCCTATTTATTCAATGTTACCACCCATACAATATAGCAATTTAGTCTAAAAAAAGCGCAAAAGTTCAAATAATTTAATCTTTATTTTTCATTCAATCATTCTGTGCATGATCTTTGCACGTTATTCTGCAACTATCTTTATTTCACATGAAAAATCAGGAGGATAATATGTCTAAATCACGTCCGAAAATTGAAAAATTTGAAGCTCTCCTCGACCGTCTTGGCAATCTTGCTGTAGAAAGCTTTCATTATATTGCGCTGTTTATTATTGGCTGTATGGTGATCTGGTCCGCTGGCCATACCGTCATTGACATTCTGACCGTGAAACAGTTCGCCACGATTGATGACATTCTTCTGTTGTTTATTTATCTGGAACTGGGTGCCATGGTCGGCATCTATTTCAAAACCAACCATATGCCAGTACGCTTCCTGATTTATATTGCGATTACTGCACTGACCCGTTTGCTGATTGCAGATATTCAACACACGCATAAAGCCAGTATGGATCTGGTGATTATTACCGGTTCGATTCTGATTCTGGCCTTTGCAATATTAGTGGTGCGCTATGCCTCATGGACCTATCCATCCGTGATCCGTGACAAACATAGTGAAAAGCCACTACCACTCGGTAAAACACCGCGCCCCGAAGATGATGAATTGGCATAGTCTTTTAAGCCCTCTTTTTTTGCACTTCAACTTAAAGCAATACTTAAGCCTCATTCAGGGTTTAGGACTATTTATCTCAAGCAACCTCTCCCTTGCGTAGCAGTGCTACTCATCTCCTCACAGGAGAGGGAACTATTTTGGTCTTTCTGAGTTATTTACGCTTATAACTGAATTATCCGTTCAGAGTTTAGAGCAGTTTAACGATTCGGCACCAGCACATAGCGTCCGTTTTCATAAATCCAGTAGCTGCCACGCGGTGGTGCTGGTAACCCTAAACGCTGCCAATCGGTAATTACCGTATATCTCGAACTTTCAATCCGGGCAACATTCGGATCACCATTGACCCAGCTATAACTATTCGAATTTTGATAAATAGTGGTCGGTGCCTGATACTGAATATTTAATCCACTTTGACTCTGTGCAGGTGGATAGCCCCAATATGGTGGTCGTTGCGGGTAATGTGGTCTTGGTGGCAGCGGACGTTGCGGATAATGCTGCCGTGGTGGATCATAAGATCGTGGAGCGCTGCGATAATTCGGTGTGGATCGATCTACACCACCATAACCCACCCAAGCATTGCCAGCCATACTTTGTGCAGAAGCTCCTAATAGCAATGCAGCCAATATTGCACTCGATAGTACGATTCTCATTTGAGCTTCCTCCGAATAATCTGCTTATATTTTAAACAAAATAGATGCAGAAAATATGGATAAGCTCGCTGGAGCTGCAATTTTTTGTAATGCGCTCGCCTATTTTCAATCTGACAGGCACGTCGGCAAGCTACTGCTTTATGCTAAAATTACTTTTTTTAATGTTTCGAGTTGAATACTGTGTCTGATTTAAATTTCGATCGTTTACATGAATATTTTTCTAAAGTGCCGAGTGTTCAGAAAGAACGGATTGATAGCTATGGTTCAGATGGCAAACAGGCATGGTGGTTTAAGTTTCAGATCAATGTCGATCATCCGCTGGCTTGGCAAACTGTGCAAGAGCTGGGACATGTCCTGAATTATATTTCTAAAAATGAACGTCTTCCGACGCAGTTCCTGCCAGTATCTCCACCACCGTATATGAATGGTATCGCCAGAGATTTCTTGTGCTGGGTGATCCAGTGTAATCACGCAGATTTCCCACCCGATGTAGTTTGTGACTGGTTAGAAGCGCGTTTACCAAATCCGGTTGATGATGAAGCGCAATGGAAAATTAAAACCGATATTTCTGAGCTGGATGAATTAACGGATAAAGAGCTGGATCAGCTGGTTCCGCCGAATCCAGAATCAAAAAGCTGATAATAAAAAATCTCCCTAACTCCCTCTTTTTCAAAGAGGGACTTTTCTCCCTTTTAAAAAAGGGAGGTCAGAAGGGATTTAAAATCAAAACGTCGACCAGCCGCTCCATTCCATAAAGCGATACAGCCAATATTTAAAGAATGAGTTTTCTGCATATTGCGTGTAGTCCACACTCATAGAACGGCCATTCAGATTTGACCATGCTCCCTCAAAATATTGCTGGGCCCCCCTGAAAACTTCAGCCTGAGGTTGACCGACCACGCGCATATTGGTTTCCAGATTATAGTTTTTCAAATTGCGCACTGTAAAATTGGCCGAGCCTAAAATCATTTCAGCTTGCTGAGCATTGCGCTTCATTAGGATCTTGCTATGACATTGCTCACCCTGAGTATGACACCAACGTACATTTATACCCGCTTCGTGCAATTCTGAAGCCACCTGCCGGTTTGGAATTCCATTCTTTTCACGGCCAAAAGCATCTTTATTTGGGTCGAGTAAAATCCGGACTTTGACACCACGTTCATGGGCTGCTATCAGACTTTTGATAATTTTGCGCTCAGACAGATAAAACATCGCCAGATCAATCTGTTCATTGGCTTTCGCCGTCTGAATCAGATTCAGAATCGCATCATAAATGGCTTTTTCAGTCAGCACCTGAGCTTGTGGCTGGCTGCTGTCTGCCTGAAAATCCCCAACGACAATAGCTGGCATATTCGCTTGTGACATCATGCCTACAGACAGTTCTGTTTTCAGAATATCCACAGCTGTACTGCCCCAAACCAATAAGCCAATATTGGAATGCCTCGAACTGCCATCATGCGGATTCATGGACGTGACCAGTGCTTTCCAGCCTTGATCGGTATCCACCACCATGGTTTTGCGATGATTGGCTTTAAAGTTAAATAAATCAAAATAACTGCGCAGAGTAATTTTTTCTGGGCCAAATGGGTTTGGCAACCAGCCTGTTTCCGGATTATTGCCAATGCCCTGGCAACAGATATACCAGAAGCCGGACCAGCTTGGATTGGAAGCGCGCAACGGCGTCAGATTGGTTTCAATCACATCAATACCGTGCTGACGTAATTTCCGATACTGCTCAGATCTAATCCCGCCATAAACTGAATTAATCGGATCGGTAATAAACTTGATTTCCACCTCAGGCTGCAGCAGGCGCTTACTGATTAAAGCATCACTCAGCTGTTGACTCAGTGCCTGATGCTGCTGCGTAGATGCACCGGTTTGCTGATTAAATAAAAACATGTCCAGCACAATCAGTGATTTGGCCTCTTCAATCATTTTCAGCATTTCATTAAAAATGCGATGATCTAAATGCTGTTTTCCTTCTGCATCCAGATAAGTCTGATCGGCCAGAAATTTGACTTCGGCATGACGCAGTTTGCCTGTGTAATTCAGACCTTCCGGCAAAGGCTTATACGTGTGGTAGATCGCCGAAGCCAGATAACCCACGGCCAGCATACTAATGATCAAAGCCACATAACGGCGATTCGACCAGTTTAATTTATTGTGAATTCGTTGAAAGATACGCATAAGAAAAAACCTAACCCAATATACTCAGGCTAGGTTTTATCTTATGATTTTTCAAGTAGATTTCAGTGAGATCTAGATGATTTAGTCGATTATTTCAGTAGACCTGTTAGAAATCATACTGTACGCCGACGGTAAAGTTGCGACCCACCTGCGGAATATTCGACAGGAAGGAAGTATGTGAATACACCTGATCATCAAGCAGGTTATTGGCCTTGAAATAAACCCGATAAGCATTGTTATCTGCAAGGCTATTGGCATAGCTTAAGCCAACATTCACCATATTGTAGCCCTGGGTTTCATCTTCATAGCTGGCGATCTTGTCCTGATTAAAGACATGATAATATTCAGCCAGACCTGACCAGCCATCGGCAAAGTCTGCTTCAACTTTTGTTCCTAAACGACCTGCAGGTACACGTGGTGCATTCTCAGCTTCAATCTTGCCACGCACATAGTCCCCAAAGACGCTGACTTTATACATATCATTGATCTGATAACCGGCTTGTGCTTCTGTACCATAAAATCTAGCTTTGTCTTGGGTATATTGCACGCCACGTAAATTACCTTTCTGCGCTACCGTTTCGCCATAGATATAATCATCAAACCAGTTGTGATAGACATGCACATGGTAATCCAGTTTATCCCCTTCATAATGCAGACCTAACTCGAGATTATTTGAAGTTTCTTTATCGAGATCAGGATTACCGAGTTCATAGGTATTGGTCGCAAAATGCAAGCCATCAGCATAGAGTTCTTGAGCTAAAGGCAAACGCTGCTGATGAGATCCCACCACAGAAAGTTTGTAGTTCGGTGCAAATTCCCAGTTGGCAGCAGCGGATGCAGAGACACCAGTCCCCGAATAATCTTTCTGATCCGAATCTACTTTCACTTTTTGATGATCGACACGCGCACCAAGTTCAACATGCACATCGCCGATCTGTTTATGTTCCAAAGCAAATAAGCTGTATTTCTGGGTTTTGGTGTCTGCCATCAGCACATCATGATTATGACTCGCATGCTCACCATGATCATGCTCATGTCCTTCATGATCGTGCTCTGCATGACCATGTGCTTCTGGAGCGGATAAATTAATTTTTTGCTGTGAAAGCTGGGTTCCAATCACCCCCTCCCAACCTGCGACAGGAACATGCACCAGTTCTAAACGTGCATCATAGCCCTTGCTTTTAAAGTTACTGATGACTGCATTTTCTTCCAGTTCATCATGTTCATAATCGGTAAAGCTGGCATGTGCACGTAATTTTTCAATACCGGCAAAAGGCTGTTCCAGTTCGGTGCGTACTTCATAGCGTTCAGATTTTAAATCTACCCATGGTCCACCATGCTCTTCATGGGCTGATGCATCTGGGTCAGGTGTTGGACAACCATGAAAATGATCACCATGTAAAACACAACCATGATATTCATGACTATGCCCTGGTAAGCCATACTGATCCTGACGGTTGCTATAAGACAGACCGACAAAACCACGATCATGAATCCATGATCCGCCAATATTGACTGTTTGCCCTTCAGCAAAAGTATTGCCCACACGACGTTCTTTTTCTAATTCGTCATCATGCTCATGAAAATAATCCGGTGCAATATAATCATTGGCGTTACGTTTTGAGCCTTCTGCACGCAAAGCAAAGTTTTCACCAATACCCGCTGTCACACCAGCACTTGCCAGTTTTTCATCACTGCCTGAGTTATAACGCAGGCCGACTGTACCTTCCAAACCATCTTCAGGCATCTGGGTCGGAATTTTTTGATCAGTGACATTCACCAGACCACCGACTGTACCGGCACCATAAAGCAAGGTTGATGGACCGCGAATTACTTCCACCTGTTTTGCCAGAATCGGATCAACGGTTACTGCATGGTCAGGAGACAAAGTGGATACATCCGCTGTTTCAGAAGCATGCTGCAACACTTTCACACGTGGACCATCTTGACCACGAATCACAGGACGGCTTGAACCTGAACCATATTGATTAGAATAAACACCCAGCTCATCTGCCAAGGCATCCCCAATGGTGGTAGCACGTTCAGATAGCGCTTTCTGATCCACGACCTGATCTGCAACCGCGAAATCCGCCGCAGTCTGCACCAATGGATGAGCTTGCACCTGAATAGTGTCCATGGTCTGAACCGGGATAGAAGATGAGGATTGCTCTGCAAATACTGTAGGCGCAACTACAGCAAAAATTGACAATGTTATTAGATTCTTAGGGAAGGACATGACCGAAGCTCAAATTCAGCAATCTGGATTAATGTTATAATATAACATTTCATTATTTTTGCAATCCTTTACGATAATCAGTGCTATATTTTATTAGAATGTCCTTTGAATACTTTTGATTACATTAAAACATTGTCTTTATGCCCTTTACCTTATCGCATGCTGTGCTTGCTCCACCTATTTCATATTTGACTGGGAATAGACTTCCTGTTGCTGCGCTGGCAATTGGGAGCATGGTTCCCGATCTGCATCGCTTGTTTACTCATACTAATTCGAATATCACCCATTTATGGTCTTCTCTGATTCATCCAGATCTCTGGATTGGTTTGGCTTTTTGTGCCGTCTGGTACCTGATTTACCGGCCCGTGATTTACCGTTTCATCGGTATTCAGCATGATTTAAAGATTCACAATATCCTTTCAGCACTAAAATTCATCCTGGTGATGTGTCTGGCAGTCATCATTGGTACAGCCACCCATTTAATCTGGGATGGACTAACGCATGTCGACTTTCGAACTTTTGCCTTTCATGACGTCTTAGCCCAACATTTTCAGTTGCTTGGACAAAGTTATCCGCTGCACCGAATTTTACAGATTGGCACCTCAGTGATTGTCTTGCCTCTTATCCTGTGGATGAGCCTGCATTACTATAAAACTCATCAGCAATATCTTGCAGTCAGTGTGAAAATCAAATCCTTTGCCTGGGGCTTATTGCTCTTTTCTATATTTACCGGCCTATTTTCTGTCTGGGATTATGCGCGCTATATTTCTACGGAAGTCTGGCAATCAGACCTCTATTATTTTACTGGTCGCTCGATCAATGAATTTAGCCAAGGCTTTCTGATCACCTTCAGTCTGGGCTGTTTATTGTTTTTATTTTTAGACAGAGGTCGCAGGATGGGTTAAACAAAGCACTGGCTTTGCGCCTATTCACTTTAAAATGATATTGTTTTTGACCCAAGTTCTTGTGACAACATGCCCAAAGAGGCATAATCCTACCTTTACTCAAAGCGGTACGCTGTTTACGTATTCGCTGACCTTAACCCATATAGTTGGATTTCTAACGCTATGATGCGAACTCATTACTGCGGTTCTTTAACCGAAGCTCAAATTGACCAAACCGTAACATTATGCGGTTGGGTACACCGTCGCCGTGACCACGGTGGTGTAATCTTCCTTGACATGCGTGACCGTGATGGTCTTGTTCAAGTGGTTATTGACCCAGATACTCCTGAAGCATTCGCAACTGCTGATAAAGTACGTTCAGAATTTGTATTAAAAATTACAGGCCGTGTGCGTCGCCGTTATGAAGGTACAGAAAATGCCAATATGGTGAGCGGTCAAATCGAAGTCTTGGGTAAAGAAATTGAAGTTCTTGCTCAGTCTGAAACTCCGCCATTCCCTTTGAATGACGAAAACACCAATATTTCTGAAGAAATTCGTTTGAAATACCGTTTCCTGGACATCCGTCGTCCAGAAATGCTAGATCGTTTACGTTTTCGTTCTAAATTAACCAACCTGATTCGTAACTACTTCGAAGACAATGGCTTCCTAGACGTTGAAACTCCGATCTTAACTCGTGCAACGCCTGAAGGTGCGCGTGACTATTTAGTGCCAAGCCGCGTATCTAACGGTAGCTTCTACGCACTTCCACAATCGCCACAGCTATTCAAACAGTTGTTGATGGTCGGCGGTATTGATCGTTACTACCAAATCGCGAAATGTTTCCGTGATGAAGACTTACGTGCTGACCGTCAGCCTGAATTCACCCAAATCGACGTTGAAACATCGTTCATGAGTGACGATGACATTATGGATTTAATGGAAACTTTAACCGTGAAGATGTTCAAAGAACTTCTAAACGTAGAGTTTGATAAATTCCCACGCATGACCTACAACGATGCAATGCGTGACTATGCATCTGACAAACCAGATATGCGTATTCCGTTGAAACTGGTTGACGTTGCAGACTTGATGCAAGACGTTGAGTTCAAAGTATTCGCAGGTCCTGCTAAAGATCCTAAAGGTCGTATCGTTGCGCTTCGCGTACCGGGTGCGGGTTCACTGCCACGTAGCGCGATTGATGAATACACCAAATTTGTAGGCATCTACGGTGCACGCGGTTTGGCTTACATCAAAGTCAACGAACTTGAAAAAGGCATCGAAGGTCTTCAATCTCCAATCGTGAAATTCATCGAGCCAATCGTGCTTGATCTATTGAAACGTGTTGGCGCTGAAAATGGCGACATCGTATTCTTCGGTGCAGACAAAGCCAAAGTTGTAAACGATGCCATGGGCGCGCTTCGTGTGAAGATCGGTCATGACATGAAACTTGCAACTTGTGAGTGGGCGCCACTTTGGGTTGTTGATTTCCCAATGTTCGAAGAAACTGATGATGGCAAATGGACCTCTGTTCACCATCCATTCACGCTACCAAAATCAAGCGTTGAAGAAGTGAAGAACAACCCAGGTGCGGCATTGTCTGTTGCTTACGATATGGTATTGAACGGTACTGAAATCGGTGGTGGTTCACTGCGTATTCATAACCTTGAAATGCAAAAAGCGATCTTTGAAGCATTAGGTATTGGTGAAGAAGAAGCGGAAGAGAAATTCAGCTTCTTATTAAATGCATTACGTTACGGTGCTCCTCCGCATGGTGGTTTGGCATTTGGTCTTGACCGTCTGGTAATGCTCATGACTGGCGGTGCTTCGATTCGTGACGTGATTGCATTCCCGAAAACCAAGACTGCCGAATGTCCATTGACTCAAGCGCCAGCACCAGTTGAATCAAACCAACTGCGTGACCTTGGTATTCGCTTACGTGAAAAACCAAAAGCTGAATCTCAAGAATAATTCTTGAAGTTTTAAGTGAAAAAGCCCTGCCTCGTGCGGGGCTTTTTTGTAAGATTGAGTCGCATCTGGAACAGTGGCATAATAGCGACAGTTTTCAATCTAAGGTAATTAGCAATGGCTATGCGTCCTGCAGTTCGTAATCGCAGCATTATGCTTATTGTATTTTCAGTGGTTCAATGGCTGTTCATGCGCTATATCCTTGCCAACAACCTGTTCAACCTCGATACCAATGACCGTATTGTGTATTTTTGCCTGAGCAGTATTTTAGGCGCCCTGCTGATTTTTGTAGGTTTGATATATATGGTGCTGAAGGGCAATCCGGACAAAGACCTATAATCTGACCATCTGGATACCATGTACACCCTACTTAAAAATTTCTCCAAGCTTCCACTAAGATTCATTCAAAATCTTGCGCAACTGGCTGGATCGCTTTTGTATCTCAGCCATTCTTCTGCACGCCGAGTGACCGAGATTAATCTGGCCTCTGCTTATCCAGAACTTTCTGAATCTGAACGAGCTGATTTGACCAAACGTAGCCTGAAAAGTCAGTGCATGACTTATGCGGAATCGGTCAAAATTTGGGGTTCCTCTCCTGAATATGCGTTGTCATTAATTCGTAATGTCCATGGTGCAGATCTTTTTCTTCAAGCTTTAAAAAACCCGAATGGCTGCCTGGCTGTGGTGCCTCATTTTGGTACATGGGAGCTATTGAATGTCTGGGTAAACCAGCATACATCACCCGTGATTATGTACAAACCCAG
Organism: Acinetobacter lwoffii; assembly: GCF_024129715.1. Classification (GTDB taxonomy): domain Bacteria; phylum Pseudomonadota; class Gammaproteobacteria; order Pseudomonadales; family Moraxellaceae; genus Acinetobacter; species Acinetobacter lwoffii_U. The sequence goes on along the minus strand of NZ_JAMXXM010000008.1, from coordinate 77,424 downwards.
CAAGAATGAAGACATCGATCGTTTTATGCTTGAAGCCCGGCAACGTCTGAATGCCACACTGGTTCCGACTGATGATTCTGGGGTACGTGCTTTATTTAAGCATTTAAAACAAGGTGGTTTTTCTGCGATTTTGCCGGATCATGTACCTAAAGAAAGTGGTGGTATCTACTCACTTTTCTACAATCAAAATGCGCTATCTTCTACCTTACTTTCCAAACTGGCAGCCAAAACACAATGTTCAGTAGTTGGGCTTAGTTGTTTAAGACGTGAAGATTTTTCCGGCTATGATATTTACGTTACTAAATTATCAAATGATATTTTATCTAAAGATTTACAACTGTCAGTTGATACCTTAAATAAAGAAATGGAGCGCATGATTAATGTCGCTCCAGAACAATATTTGTGGGGGTATAAACGCTTTAGGAAGACATTAAATAAAAAAAAGTTTTATTGAAAATAAATTAAGAGGAAATTTTTACATGTACAACAAAACTAAAGTGGCTATTCTATACATTGCAACTGGTCGATATATCAAGTTCTGGGATTTTTTTTATAAATCAGCTGAGCAAAATCTTTTATTAAATAGTTCAAAACATTATTTTGTATTTACAGACTGCAAAGAATTATTAGAAAGTGATATTGAAGAAAATATTACTTATATTAAGCAACCAAAATTAGGTTGGCCGTATGACACCTTAATGAGATTTAATATCTTTTTAACCCAAAAGAATCAATTAAAAAAATTTGATTATATTTTCTTCTTCAATGCAAATACTGAAATTGTTAAAACTATTACAGAAGAAGATCTACTTCCATTAAACAGTGCTGAAAATTTAGTTTTAACTCATCAGCCTCATGCATTCCATAAAAATAAAAAGCAATTTACATATGATAGAAATCCACTTTCAAATGCATATATTCCACTTTCTCAGGGTAAACACTACTTTACAGGGGCATTAAACGGTGGGAAATCAGTAAATTTTCTTGAGATGTGTGAACATTTAAATCGTAAGACCAAAGAGGACTTAGATCAGAATATTATTGCTCTATGGCATGATGAAAGTCATCTAAATAAATATGCTCTTGATAGAACAGATGTTAAAATACTGCCGCCATATTTTACTCGTGGTGAGAAAGAATATTGGAAGAAAGAGTCGAAAGTCATGTTTTCTGATAAATCACATTATCGATTTGGTGGACATGCTTTTCTTCGTGGGGAAACAGATCAATATATTGATCAAATTGAATGGAAAAAATTAAATGGTAAACCAAAAAAAAGAATTTCATTTAGACTCAAACAATATATCAAAAGTTTTTTCATCTAAAGAACCCTTTCACTCTCTCATTTCAACCATCCGTAAAAAATATCCATGGCGTCTATTTTATTATCTAATCCCCAAATATTTCCGTAAAAAAATTGATAAAGAAGCTAATAAGCGTAATAAAAATCATATTGCCAAGTGTTTTAACTCCTTTATTGATACTTATGACAAAGCACTCTTAAGTTTTTTTGATCTAAAACCCCAAAAAGACTTAGTAGGTAAAAAAATCATTTGGCAATATTGGGGTCAAGGATTTGAAGAAAATGCTTTACCAATTATAGTAAAGAAATGTTGTCAATCTATTGATGAGTTTAAACAAGACTATACTATCATCCGTCTTGATGAAAACAATATCTCGGAATATATTAATTTTCCTGATTTTGTCTGGGAAAAGAAAAAGAATGAAGAATATAAGCATGCCTTTTTTGCTGACCTTATTCGTTTAGCATTACTTGATGTTTATGGTGGAATCTGGATGGATGCTACTATTTTACTTACAGGCCCAATTCCAGATGAAATAAAAAATAGTAATTTATTTATGTACCAAAGGACTAAAGATGCTACCAATCAAGAGTTTTGGAATAATTTTAATCAAGATTATTTTTGCTGGGACTCAGATTCAAAAGTCAATATATTAAATAGTTTTATAGTTGCAAAACCTAAACAAGCAAACCTACACAAATGTTTAGATCTTTTACTCAATTTTTGGAAAACTCAAAATACAATTCCACATTATTTCTTTTTTCAAATTATGTTCAATGAATTAACATTAAGGGATAAATTCCAATTATTACCTATATTAGATGATACCTTACCACATCTGTATCAAGTCTATTCTTCCAAAGGAAAAGATTTAAAATTAGCAACTCAGAATAATCATATCCATAAAATGAATCGTCGTTCACTGAGAATGGATTAAAAAATCCACTCTCAGTAATTTAATCTTATTTAAAAGAAACTACTTTCCCTAAAAAATAATATTTAACTTGATTAATAATTCGGCTAATTTCCTTCTCTACTTTCATCCAACCTTTTTTCTTATATTTCTTCATTCTGGCTTTACGTTCATCAATTAAATCACTAGACAGAACAGTTTTTTTCTCTGGATATAACATCATTTCCTGTATACAACTGGCAGGTGACATTTGATAAACATCACAGTGCTTAGCATGAATAAAATCTCTAAACATCATTTCATCTAAAGGACTCAAAGATGATTGTTTAATATAATTTAGATAAGCCATAGCACCCTTAAGTGACAATATATAACCCGCTGTTCCTAAATTTTTTCCAGTTAAACGAGCAATCTGACGGTTTGTATCGTTGATTCTGTAGACTTCTTTAGCTAATAAAACCTTTTCAGAAAATGCTTCCGTTTTGATAATATGCCAATCTTCTTGAATCCACGAAGATGAATTAAAAATTTCAAATGCTCTTTCCCCTAAAAAAACATCATCTTCAAATATTGCAACATATGGAAGCTGCTCATCGACCATTTTTTGCCAAACTGACACATGACTCATAAAGCAAGCCAACTCCCCACCTGTTAAGTATTCATCCTCAACATTTAATTGCATTTTCTCTGCAAGTGGCTTTGCTAAATCAGGGACCAGAGCATCAAAAAATTCAAAACCAATATTCTGTTTACCAAATTCTTTTTCAATATGTTCACGGCGTGCTTTTGCCGTCTTCAGGCTAATTACAATATTTTTCATAGAATTTACTTACTTTGAACTAATCAAGTGCTTGATCGCATAATAACGATCACACCACATGCGCTTTTGTTTTTTAAATCCATAGGAGCGGCTTCTATTTTCAAGTGCTTTGCGAGAAATCCCCTGAGTAGCAACCGTTCCCAAAATATCACTATCGACCCCTGCTGGCTTCACTAGTGGTGGCCAAATCCCTAAACCTTTGCCATTTTGACTTAACCAAGACTGGAAGAAGATATCAACCGGCATATTTATAGTTTTGCCTGCCTCAACAAAAGCCTGTGCTCCCTGCCGCGACCAGATTAACCCTAAGCCACGAATTGGGAAATAAAAAGCATGCCATAGACTTATATCCCCTATTTGCGTAATATCTTTTGCAAGTTTTTTCTTTTTTGCAGCAATATTAATAAGATACCAGCTTAAATCTTGATGTTGGTGCAAATATTCAATGATGCTGTCAATTTTAATCTTAAAGTCACTATTAATTTTAAGGTCATCTTCCAAAACCACTAAATAATCTGCATCAGTGGCTAAAAATTTTTCAGCACATCCATAATGACTTAAATAACAACCTAACTCGGAATTCATTAAACTACGACCTAATACCTTATTAGTTTGATCATCATTATAATTTGTGAATTCAGAGAGTGCTTTACCCCGACCATCATAAGCAGCAAAACGTTCAAACCTCCAGCCCACACTATTAAGCTGCTGAGTTGCTGCAGCTAGACGCTCATCACTTCCGTCTAAATTAATTAAATAAGTTACAACTTTCATGATTAACTCTTAATGCTGAATAGATAGAGGTAAATAGTTTTTTAATTTAGCAATTAAAGCAAAAGATACCTTTTCTGCTTCTTTTGGATCAAATTGATCTAAACTCTGAATACAACCGAATTTAACAGCTGGATTATTCAGGTCTGATAAAAATGTAGATACTGAAGCTTCATTTTTTAAGTAAGCAATATTTATATCATTACACAAGATTGTTTTTTCTTCTCGAATTTTTAAATGGTTATTCAGCCCTACTGGTAAAAATTGAAAAGCACTTCTAAAACGATACCTAATCTGTTCAGCTAATGTTGTAGGGTATTTTTGAAAATAATTTTGTAGTACATCACGATCCAATATATGGGGACGATGATGAATTTCATAATATTTATTAAATCCACATAATTCAGCACTAAGCATTTGAGCAATTGTATATTTAGGCTGTAAAGGTTTACCAAAATATTTATTAAGACTTTTACGTAGATTAAATTTTGCTTTAATTAAGGAGTTATTTTCCCAATGCCCATAGACTTTTATCTGGTCACCAACTAAAAAATCATCTAATTCAGATGAAGCATTAAAGAAGAAATCATCATTCAAATAAATAAAATACTTTGATAACCCTGGAATATTCCAAAGCATGGTTTCAATACTTAAAGAATTAAATGTAGGCAAGTATTGCTCATGACCAGCAAATATTGTTCTATGATCAATTATTTTTATCTGCTCAGGAGCACATAATCCCTGTTCGAAAAAATCATGAATATGTGCAGGCTGCTGTTCATCCGTAATAATATAAATTGTTCCAAAATAGGGAACATATTTAAGAATTGAAGCAATTGAAAAATAGATTTCATCATTACTAGCAAATCGAGTTTCTTCTGCTGAACCTTTTACGATATTAGTAGATTGAAACTGTTGTCTTTTAAGTCGATGCTTTACATCATTGCCATCGACCCACGCAATAACAAAATCTATTTTTTCCATAATACTTCTAATCAACAATTAGCTTGAATAAACTCTATAACTTACTGCCAAGCATCCTTAATCCACTGCGATGGCAATACATAACGGTACCATTTCCCACCACCACCATTCACTGCATCTGGCGGATTAATTTCACCATGGAATACAATAATTTTGGCACCTTCAGGCTTCACAGGTGGCTTAAAGTAAGCCATCGGGATTTTTTGCAGGCAATGATATTTATAGCTCTTGCACCAGCTTTCTGGCCAGTATGTCTGTTTACCTTCACGGTCTACATACCAAGACAGATAAGCCTGCTCATTACGGAATTTTTGACGAATTTCATCAAAATTTTCACGGAAATAAGGCAAAAGCCCCGGGAAAGCGCCTAGCTTAAAACGATATACCGAACTGTTACCGGTAATACGCCACGGCCGTTTCCAGTCATGGATAATCAGAAACTCACCCGGATAGGTAAAGAACTCATCGATGTTATCGACAATCACTACATCAAGATCGAGGAAAAGTGCATTGCCTTCTAAACCATAAAGATCAGGCTCAAAAGTAGACAACTTGTTCCAGCCACGCTCAGGCGCACCTTCAGGCAATGCCAAAGGTGGAATAGGGAAACATTGTACTGCAGGATCAATGCCTTCAGTACGATCCGTCAGACAGACCATTTTAAAGTCGACTGTCGTATGTCGTTTAACCATATTGTATAAACGATTGACGTATTCCGAACCGTATTTGGTTCCCCATTTCATACAAATAACGATGTTACTCATTGCGTATGCCTAAGCTCATCTTAAAATCTTCTTGATGCTGAATATGATGACATAAGTTCGGCAGAATAAGTACATCAGTTAAAAAAAACCTCTCAAATGAGAGGTTTTTTCAAGCAATAAATTCTGAATTACTTCACATAAGTTAACCAGTGTGCATATTTAGGATCTTTGCCCTGAACTGCATCAAAATATGCTTTCTGGATTTGAGTGGTGATTGGACCACGTACACCCTCACCAATCTGACGATCATCGTATTCACGGATTGGTGTTACTTCTGCAGCAGTACCGGTAAAGAATGCTTCATCTGCGATGTAGAACTCATCACGGGTAATACGACGTTCAATTACGTCATAACCCAGGTCTTTAGCAATAGTAATAATGGTTTGGCGGGTAATACCATCCAGCGCGCCACCTGCGATATCAGGCGTATGAATCACGCCATCACGTACCAGGAATACGTTTTCGCCTGAACCTTGACATACATAGCCTTGCGGGTCGAGCAGCATTGCTTCGTCATAACCTGAATGTGCCACTTCCTGATGCGCAAGAATCGACAGCGTGTAGTTACCCGATGCTTTTGCTTTACACATGGTCACGTTCGGATGATGATGGGTAAATGAAGAAGTTTTTACGCGAATACCCTTCGCCATCGCTTCTTCACCGAGGTAGGCACCCCAGCTCCATGCCGCAACTACAGCATGAATGGTATTGTCAGTTGCAGCGATACCGAGTTTCTCAGAACCAATAAAAATAATTGGACGTAAATAGCAAGACGCTAATTTGTTTTCACGAACAACATCAATTTGAGCCTGTTCTAATGCTGCTTGATCAAATGGAACTTTCATTTGATAAATTTTTGCAGAATTCAACAAACGCTTGGTATGTTCTTTAAGACGGAAAATAGCCGTTCCATTCGGGGTTTCATAAGCACGGACGCCTTCAAACACACCCATGCTGTAATGCAAAGTATGTGTTAATACGTGAGTTTTTGCCTCACGCCAGTCAACTAGTTGTCCATCTTGCCAAATGAAACCATCACGATCAGCCAAATTCATGCCACAAACTCCAATTTCTCACAATTATTCACTATCCAGTGCAAAGTCTGCACTTGGATCAATTAGTCTTTGCCATAACTTGCAAACGGTCATTCGGGTATCGTGCCAGTCGCTTGCAGACACTTGCATGGATTGATTTGCAAGGGCTAAGCGGTGGCTCTCGGCGCGTTCACGGAGATAAGCTTGAATCAGAGCAGTCGCATCGTCGCTGGATAAGCAACCTGATTTTGCGGCATCCTCAAGAATTCGTACATTGTCGGAGAAATGGGCGAGATCTTTATTCGTCCCACTCCAGGCCAACACCGCATACTGTGCCATAAATTCGATGTCTACGATACCACCTGCATCTTGTTTTAAATGAAAAATACCATCTTTTTTTTGCTCTTTAGAAGAACCGAGATGCTCCTTCATTTTCTGACGCATTTTCAGTACTTCTGCCTGCACATAATTTTCATCGCGGGGCTGAATCAAAATATCCCGGCGCAAGACTTCGAACTTTTTTCGCAAGCTCATTTCACCCGCAATCGGACGGGCTCGTACCAAGGCCTGATGCTCCCATAACCAGGCACTTTTAAACTGATACTGTTCAAAAGCTTTCAAACTGGTTACCAAAAGTCCAGCTTCACCCGATGGACGCAAGCGGGTATCGACCTCATAAACACGCCCATCCAGAGTTTGCGTGGTCATGAGGGACATGAATTTTTGCGCCACGCGCATGGCAAACTCAAAACCACTGATCGGCTTGAGTCCATCTGTATCGGTCTGCTCACTCATATAGTGAATAAAGACCAGATCCAGATCCGAGCCATAACCCAGTTCAATTCCACCGACTTTACCATAACCAATGACTGCAAAAGCCGTATGCTCGACTGAACAGCGCTGCCCTTCTGCATCCAGTGGAAAACCATGTTTTTTCGCAACAATCTGATAGGCCAGATGCAGCGCTGCATTCACCGATACTTCAGCAATATCGGTCAAGGCATCGGAAACTTTCATCAGCGGGCTTTCTGCCAGCACATCACTGGCGGCAACAGCCAGAACATTAGATTTTTTAAACAGGCGCAAGACCCGCATCTGGTCTTCGACCTGATCAATTTCAATCCGTAAAAGTTGCTGACGTAAAGAGTCTTCCAGATCCTTACGTTTTGGCAATTCAAAATCCATCGACAGGAATTCATCCAGTAGCACCGGATAATGGGTCAGTTCTTCACAAATCCAGGGGCTGACAGTGGCCATCTTCACCAGTCGCTGCAACGCCCCTTTACTCTCGATTAACATCACCAGATATACCGTACGGCGCATCACTGATTCGACTAAGGGCATCAAGCGCACCAACGCCACCTGAGGATCATCTGACTGTAAAACGGCTTCAATTAAATGCGGCCAGAAGGTTTTTAAACGTTGTACCGCCTTTGCCGGTAATTTTTTTAAGGCATGCCCATTCCAAAACTCATAGACAAGATTCTTTGCATTATCATCCAACACTTCTTTGAGTTTCTTTTCCAACTGGGAAAAACTTTCAACCAAGGTGTCAGGGCCATTTTCCTTGATTAGATGATCAAACTGATACATCACTTTGTCACGCTTTTCATTGAGATATGCCATAAAGCTGTCCCAATCCGCAAAACCAAGTGTGTCCGTTATACGCGCCCTTAACTCTGGCTCTGTCGGTAGTGATTGCGTTTGCTGATCATTCAGTGCCTGAATCGCGTGCTCAACCCGGCGCAGGAATAAATAGGCATTTTCCAGATCCTGCACCGCCTGTTCATCCAGCAACTCGGCATCATCCAGATGATTTAGATTCACCAGACACTGCCGATCCTGCAATTCAAGTTTGGCCCCGCCATAAATCAGCTGAAACACCTGCACGATAAATTCGACTTCGCGAATGCCACCGGCTCCGAGCTTGATATCATCTTCAATATTACGGCGCTGTACTTCGCGCTCGATCATGGCTTTCATTTCGCGCATGGCTTCAAAAGCGCTATAATCGACGTACTTGCGAAATACAAATGGACGGGTCATCTCCAGCAGCTCGTCGCCTTCTGGACTTGGATTGACAATACGCGCTTTAATCCAGGCATAACGTTCCCATTCACGCCCATGCTGGCTCAGATATTTTTCCAAGGCCGCATGGCTAATGGCCAGTGCCGAACCATCGCCCCAGGGACGCAGGCGCATATCCACCCGGAATACAAAACCATCCGCCGTGATCTGATCCAGCAAATGAATCAGTTTTTGTCCCCACAGGATGCAAAACTGCTGCACATCAATACATTTACGCCCATCGCTTTCACCCTGTTCGTCGAAGGCAAAAATCAGGTCAATATCACTGGAAAGATTGAGTTCTTGGGCGCCGAGTTTCCCCATGGCGATGACAATCAGATCCTGAACTTTTCCATTATAACCAATCGGCTGACCATACTTGGCAGCGACCGGAATACGGGCAAAATTTTTCGCTGCACAGATGCAGGCATCGGCAAAATCGGAGAGTTCTTGGGTGAGGGTAATGACATCGGTGAGTTGATTGGCATCCTGCCAGATCCAACGAAACATCAATCGAGCCCGCAAAATACGCATTGCGCGCATCCACGTTGCTTCATCGCTTATATTTAGGATGCAGTGCTGCACCAGCTGATCAATATATTCCCGACTGAGTGAGCCTTGAAACTGGTCAATTGCATAATCCTGTTCCAGTAGCCTCTGGTGATTGGCCAATACCTGTTCGGCATATTGGCTGGCTCTTAAGGTTTTCTGCAATTGTGCCGCATTCATCACTCAACTCTTCCCCTGAAACATTCTGCTTAGTTATAGCAGGAGTTTTGTCTCAGTGGGAATGTTTTAGCTTGAAATTTACTTCTTTAAGATTGCTCGATATGTACATCTTCAAGCACCAGTGCCTGATGATCATTGGTGACCATCGGTAAATGCACGGTAAAGGTCGTACCCCGACCCTCTTTGGAATCTACAGCAATTTGACCATGGTTCAGGTCAATAAAGCGCTTGCAGAGCACCAGACCCAAACCTGCCCCTTTCTCTTCAGCTGTGCCTCTGACACTCACACCCAAAGTCGGTTTAAACAGATTCTGCATCTGCTCTTCAGTCATGCCCAAGCCAGTATCCTGAATCGTAATCTTGACCTGCTCGCCTTCCATTTCTGCAGCTAAAATCACTTTACCGCCTTGATTCACCGGGGTGAATTTAAGCGCATTCGACACCAGGTTCTGCAAGACAGAGGTAATCATGTTGATATCCGCATGTACCTTGATGTCTTCAGGAATATTATCAACCAGTTCAATTTTTTTATTTAAGGCCAGACTTTTCAGCACACTGCACACAATATTACTGGATTGTTTCAATTCATAATTAATCGGATGATAAATAAAGCGTCCACCCTCTGCCATCGCCCAAGTCAGCAGGCTTTCCAGCAGGTTATAGGTCGATTGTGCATTATCATATAAATAATCCGCGATGCTCTGGATACTGGATTCGTCCAGAGTGTCACGCTCCTGCGCTAGCACTTCGGAAAAGCCCAGTAAACCATGAAATGGTGCACGCAAGTCATGCGCAATAATCTGGAAAAATTTGGTTTTACTGAAGTTGAGTGCGCATTGCTGTTCATATAATTCTTTCAGTTCAGTATGTTCTTGATTGAGCTGAATTCGAATCACTAAACTTTCAGCAAATTGTTTAATAGTGACAATATCATCCTGATCAAACCCTTCAGTCTGATCATCAAAGAAAATGACCTGTCCAAAAGACACACCGCTACTTGATTTTAAATTAAAGGCGACTAATCTCTGATGCGCTACACCGAGATTTTTCACATAATTTGACAGTTCTGTATAAGCAGGATGCATCTGGTCAATGACCTCTGCCTGTTGCAGATATGTAGGCAGATTCACTTCCTGCGGGGCGTGCAAGGCCCGGAAACCGCGCGGACAGCTGTACCAGATATAGGGCTCCGTGTGGAAGCCAATAATGCTGGTTTTAACGTTTAAAACTTTACGGGCGATCTTACAAAAGGTGTCTAATAGGTTATTGGAGGTATAGACACCTAAAATGAGAGATATACGGCACGAGCTTAATTGCTCCGTATTCTGACCGACCTCTAGCAGTTTTAGTTCCATGTCTGCCTCTCTGAATGTTTATGGAATAAAGAAAACACAGCCGACCAAATTCATACAATCAATAACAAAGATTCTATATTTACTCAACGATGAAAACCCACCTCTAGGTTAAAGGATTTGTTAACCTGTTTCTATCCAGATACATTCTTAACTGCAAGGTACTGATATTTAATTGATTAAGAATAACTTGAAAATTTACTATTCTAAAAAAACCTACATAAGTATTTGAAATTAATATATCTCACCTAAAATAAGTATCTTTATTTGTATTTACTGTAACACAGTACTGAATAAAAAATACCCACCATCGCTTTTTACTCTATTTAAAGTAAAAGCTAATGATTTTTCAACTATATAGTTTGACCTTATGATTAAAAACAGATTTTATATCAGGCTTCATCTACCTAATAATGCTCAGAATTAATTTTTAATTTTTTAAAATATCTTAACAATTCTAATGTAAGAAATATTTTAAATATCAGCATTTCAACTAAAAACAGACCCAAAAAACCACTGAGGATTGTAAAGAACTTACATTTATTAACAAATTAATTATGAAAATTTTGTGTTTTTTATCCTCAGTGCAGTTTTAGAAGCTGGAATAGAAATATTAAAATAGATCACTTATAGGCTATGCATGTCTACGTCAAACCAATCGGCTCAGAATAGCTATAAAAAAAGCGGCCTAAAAAGACCGCCTTTTTATATGGCTGCTTAATTGTCAGAAATCAATGCCACTTGCTGTACATAGTTAAACAGCTTTAATTTAGAAGCATTCACTTCTTCTTCAGGTGCTTGATTCTTTAAATCACGGTGTACCCGAAGATAATGTTGACGTAAGGTATGACGCTCTGTCGCATTATAGTTTTTGGTAAATTCATTGATGGCTGGATCACCATCTTTAACAATTCGATCCACCCAACGCTGTAATTGAGCTGTCTTTTTAAGACCTTGTTTGGGTGTTAAATAAGACAAAATCACCGTTTCATTTTCATTACGTAATAATTTACCAATCCGTGAAAATTGACGACGACGTGCTTCATGTGAACTAATTGCCTGCACATCAAGCAAGGCGTCAATCAAACGCTCATCTACGGGTAGGTTTTTAATTTGTTTAGCGCTCAGCTCTGCAAGCTGCGCACCCAAAGCAGCCATACGCTGGACTGCTTTTTTCTGTTCGGTCTTACTTGCGCGTCCCTCTAAAGAATCAAAATCTTCTTCAGTTAAACTGTTCGGTCGACGTGCCACGATTAATCTGCCTCATAAAATTTTGCTGCAAATAGTGCCTGAATTTCAGATAAGGCTTTGTCCTCGTCTGCTCCTTCAATCACCAAGCGTAAAGTTGTTCCTTTGCCCGCACCAAGCATCAGCAAGGACATGATATTTTTTGCATCTACCAGTTTATCCGCTTTGCCAATCTGGATACTGGAACGAAATTTGGTGGTAACTTCTATCAGTTTACCAGATGCGCGTGCATGTAAACCCAGTTTATTAATTACGTCAACTGTCGTATCAATCATGACCAGTGCTTCATTTCTCGATGGAGGACTTGAATAGACCATTTTGCCTCAAGGGCTTTTTTTAGTCTATCCACAATATAAACAGAACGATGTTGACCACCGGTACAGCCTATCGACACGGTCATATAATGACGATGCCCTTCGGCAAAGGTCGGCAACCACTTGTCCAGAAAATGATACAGATCATTGAACATATCCTCGACCTGATCGCTCTTTTGTAAAAACGCCTGCACCGGCTGATCTAGCCCTGAAAATTTGCGCAGTTCTAGTTCCCAATGCGGATTCGGCAAATGTCGAACATCAAAAACATAATCCGCATCCAGGGGAATCCCATGCTTATAACCAAAGGATTGCAGAATCAGGATCAGATTATCGGCCTGTCCGAGCTTGGACAATAAGGTATGTTTCAGGTCATGCACGCTTTTGTCGGTGGTATCGATATGCACCGTAGAACGCAACTGAATCGGCATCAACAGGATTTTTTCTTCCTGAATGCACTGATTCAAGCTTTTAAAGCGTGAAGCTAAAGGATGCGGTCGACGCGAAGCACTAAAGCGGGCAATCAGCTCCTGATCCTGCGTGGTCAGATAGATAATATCGACCGAACCATGCTGTTGCAGTTGCCCAAATACATGGTCAAATTCTTGTAAATCTGCCCGAGTACTGCGCACATCGACGCCCAGCGCCAACTGTTCCAGATTGTTTTCGCTGTCCAGTTTTGCCACAATTTCGGGAAGCAATGCCAAAGGCAAATTATCAATACAGTAATAACCCAGATCTTCAAGCACCTGTAATGCAGATGATTTACCCGAACCAGATTGTCCTGTGACAATTAAAATGCGCTTCATGCATGCTACCCTTTCATCTTAGCCGGCAGTGTATTTAACCTGCAGGTTATCGATCAGACGTGTATTCCCCAGCTTTGCAGCTATAAATAACACAAGATCTTGATTAAACGTATGAATTTTTTGTAATTCTGGCGTGCGGGCTTCAACATAATCAACAACGAAACCGGCATCGGTTAGGCTCTGACGAATTTCGGCCAATACCGTATCCAGTTCCACGCCTGCATGTAATTGCTGTTCAGCCCGTTGCAAGCTTTGATAAATGACCGGTGCGATTGCACGATGCTCTTCGCTTAAATAACCATTGCGCGAACTTAAAGCCAGGCCATCTTCTGCACGGGCAATCGGTACACCAATCACTTCCAGTGGAATATTCAGGTCTTGTACAAACTGACGAATCACCGCCAATTGCTGATAATCTTTCTGGCCAAAGAAGGCGTAATTCGGCTGTACGATATTAAACAATTTAGTGACCACCACCGCCACACCATCAAAATGGCCGGGACGCTGCAAACCGCATAAATCATTGGTAATGTCAGAGACACTGATATTGGTCAGACGCGGTTTTTTGCCATACATTTGCTCAACCGTCGGCGCAAACACGATGTCACAACCAACTTCAGCCAATAGTTGTTGATCCTGTTCAAGCGTGCGCGGATAGCTGTCAAAATCTTCATTGGGCCCAAACTGAATCGGATTGACAAAGATACTGACCACCACCACATCACACAACTTACGTGCTTCACGCACCAGATTTAAATGTCCCTGATGCAGATTGCCCATGGTCGGTACAAAACCGATAATCTTGCGACTGGTACGCGCCGGATTTAATGATGCCGCTAAGCCCTGAATGGTGGTTTCTGTTTTCATCTTACAATTCAACCTGAAAAGTTTGTTCTGGTGCCGGGAAAGATCCATCTAAAACTGCAGCATGGTAGGCTTTAAAAGCATCCAGAATGGCTGTCGCACCCGATTGTTCTTGCATAAAATTACGTACAAATTTTGCGGTATGTCCAAAAGTCAAACCGAGCATGTCCTGAACCACCAATACCTGACCATCTGTAGCTGCACCTGCACCAATGCCAATGACCGGAATCTGCGGAAACAGTTCGGTGATTTCCTGGCCAAGCTGTGCCGGTACGCACTCAAGTAGCAATAGTGCAGCACCCGCCTCGACCACTGCCTTACAGTCCGCAATGAGCTGATCGGCCGCTTCACGGGTACGGGCTTGCAGTTTATAACCGCCAAAGACATGTACCGACTGCGGAGTAAGACCCAAATGCACACACACCGGAATACCGTTACGGGTCAGCACTTGCACGGTTTCTGCCAACCATGCACCGCCTTCCATCTTGACCATTTGCGCGCCAGCCTGCATCACGGTTTTCGAACTTTGCAAGGCATCATTCAAGGTAGCATAGCTCATAAATGGCAAGTCAGTCATGATAAAGGCATGCTGGTTACCACGGCGTACCGCAGCCGTATGATAGGCCATATCTGCAACCGTGACCGGCAAAGTCGAATCACGCCCCTGAATTGACATTCCCAGAGAATCGCCAATTAAAATGCTGTCCACTTCGGCAATTTCCATGGCTTTGGCCATACTGGCATCATAGCAAGTCAGACATGAAAATTTGCGTCCATCTGCTTTAAAGCGTCTTAAATCACTCAGACTGACCATGAAAATGTTCCTCTATGCTTGAAAATTCTGACGAAGCTACCATCACTTAAAAATTAAATATTTGCCCAGTTGCTGTTATCGAGTACCGTGAGGGTCGACTGTTTGACGATGTCCAGGTCTTTTAATCTGTGTCCATGAACCTGTATTTCAGGATCAATATCCAGAAGTGGAATCAGGACAAAATCACGCTCTAATACCCCGACATGCGGCACAGTTAAGCGTTCATTGTGAATCTGTTCATTGCCGTAGATCAGCAAGTCCAGATCCAGTGTACGTTCGCCCCAATGACGTAAACGTACCCGACCTGCGTCCTGCTCAAAGGCTTGCAAACGATCCAGCAGGCTTAAAGCGGCCAGATCGGTATTTAACTGCACCACTGCATTCAGATAGTTCGGCTGATCCTGTGGTCCCATCGGTGGACTTTGATACAGATGCGAAGTTTTCACCTGCCCCAAGGTCGCCAGTTTCTGTACAGCTTCTGCCAGAATCTGGCGTGAATCACCTAGGTTACTGCCCAAGCCAATATACGTCACGATCATTGTGTTGGTCCAAACACTACCTGGCTCAGATCACGTTTTACCCGCTTACGTTTCATAATCGGATGATCTGCGCCAATTTCACCGCTGGCACTGGCTGCCACATGCGACAGAGGTTTCGCCTTGTCTTCAAACTTGGCTTTACGCACACGACGATTGCGTGGTTCAGGTTCATTCACTAACGGCTCAATCTCAGCGAGATCTTGCTGCTGGGTCAGTTTCTGTTCCAGATGTTCTTCTTGACTCGCCTTGCGGCGGCTCTTGGCACGCTGACGGTTATACTGGCTAATGGCCCTTTCTTTCTCGTCACCGCTCATTTGCTGGTAAGCATCCCACCAGCTGCCCATGCCTTGGGCAGTCGCATCACCTGATTTTTCACGCAGCAGCAAAAAGTCAAAGCCGGCACGGAAACGCGCGTGGCTGGACAAAGCCTCGATTTGCTGTGGTTTTGGATTCAACAAACGGGTTTGCATTTCCCAGACTTCACGAATAAAGGTTTCCGCAAAGCGTGGAATAATAGTGCGAGTCGCCTGACGTTTTAACACATCCAGACCGGCTTGGGCACGGACTTCGGCCGCTACCACGCCTTTATTCAAATAAAATTCACAACGCTCGAGGAATGGCTGCCATAACAATACCGCATAGAAAAATGCCGGGTTGATGGTCTTGCCAATCGAAATACGCTGATCGGTATTTTTCGCAGCACGTTCCATAAACGGCGTAATTTCAGGCTTGATATCTGCAAATAACTGCTGCCAGATCCCGAAATCGATCAGCATTGGCAAGACACGATTCAGGTGCCCCATGGTGAACAGCTTCTGTGATTCATCATAAAGTCGATGCGGAGAAACATCACGCAGCAACTGGGTCATTTCCGGCGTAAAGACATCCAGAATCGCTTCATCAATATTAAAGTTCAGTTTGGCCGCAAAACGCAACGTTCGCAGCATCCGCACTGGATCTTCTTCAAATCTTAAAGTCGGATCGCCGAGTAAGCGTAAGGTTTTGCTGTGAATATCATCCACTGCATTGCAGAAATCCAGCACAATACCTTTACGCGGCTGGTAGTACATTGCATTGATGGAGAAATCACGACGGGCAAAATCCTGCTCGATGCTGCCCCAGTTGTTATCACGCAAAATCATCCCCGCGGCCGAGGTCACTGCTTTTTTTGGTGGTGCACGAAAGGTTGCCACTTCAACCAGTTCCCGCCCTGAATAGACATGCGCCAGTTCGAAACGTCGTCCGATAATCCGACAACGTCGTCCAAAAACTTCCTTGACCTGAGCCGGGGTTGCATTGGTGACTGCATCGAAATCTTTAGGATTCAAACCTAACATCAGATCTCGAACACCACCACCCACGATATAAGCTTCATAGCCTGCCTTGTTTAAGGCATCAATCACATCGAGAATATAAGAAGGTAATTGAGCGGTTGATAAACCACATTTTGACGCGCGCAAAGTTTGCAAAAGACGCTGTCTCCTACGTCTGAACGTAAAATTCTAAGATGACGCTAATCATATCGCTTACACGACTAAAGGGCAATTTGATTATGTCAATCCTGCGAGTCAAATCAATCAGCTAGTCATGATCCATACTGTCGCCTTACAAGGCCAGTTTGGCCTTGTTTTTGGCAAATAATGCCGGCCCAATCCCTTTGACCAGCTGGATCTCTTCAATGCTTTTGAATTTTCCATTTTTTTGCCGATGTTCAATAATCGCCTCGGCCTTCTTTTGACCAATACCATTTAGCTGCTGTAATTGCTCCACTGTTGCATTATTCAAACTGATTTTATTAGCAGCGGAAGATGCCGATAATGCAGGCTTCGCCAGATAGTGATTGCTTTCTGATGAAGCCGTAGCGGCAGCTTTTTTCTTCAGGCGGGCGTCGTGTTGCTGTTGTTGGGTCTTCCATTCCATATAATCGGTCGCAGTCGCATGCGCTGTTCCGATAGAAATAAAGCCCAGCCAGCAACTCAGAAGAAGATTAATCCATGTTGGACCGATTCGATAAGGTGTTTTTTTCATGTGCTGCTCTTTGTTTTAATTCTAATTTAGCCTGTTCCCAGAGCTGATCAAGTTCAGCCAGTGACAGTTTTTCCAGGTCTAATTGCTGTAATTGTGCCTGATCTTCCATTAAGGCAAAGCGGGTCCGGAATTTATAGATTGTCCCCAATAATGCCATCTCGCTGGAGATGCCAAGTTTACGTCCAACATTGACCAGAGAAAATAAGCAGTCACCAAATTCTTCCTGTATTTCATCGGAATTTTGTCCGGCTACCGCTGCTTTTAATTCAGCCAGTTCTTCTTCCAGCTTGGCATAAGCACCCGCCATATCAGGAAAATCAAAACTGATTTTGGCGACATTTTTTTGAATTTCATCGGCCTGTACCAAAGCCGGTGCATATTTAATATCATCCAGACGTGAACGCGGCTTGCCCTGCTTTTCTTGCTGTTTGATTTCTTTCCATAGCTCAGACACATCTTCTGGGCTGAGCTGCGCAAACTGTTCCGCCTGAAATACATGTGGATGACGACGAACCAGTTTATCGGTAATGGCCTGTACGACATCCTGAAAATCGAAAGCGCCCTGCTCACTGTACATCTGCGACTGGAACACCACCTGTAACAGCAAATCACCCAGCTCATCGCGGACATCATCGACTTTTCCAGAGCGGACTGCTGCTTCGACTTCGTAAGCTTCCTCAATGGCATATTTGGTCAGAGATTCGGGGGTCTGTTGCTGATCCCATGGACATTTTTCACGTAATTCACGCATGACCTGGAGTAGTTGTTCCATGTTTAAAAACCTCTTTTTTTTACCAAATAGTCGCGTCAATCTGCCGGTTTCTTGTTATGCTCAAAAAAAAGACAATAAGGAGATCAGGCACATGCACAGTATATTGATTAGCGGTGCAGCACAAGGAATTGGTGCCGCGACAGCCGCCCTATTTTACCAGCACGGCTACAAGGTGGGTATTTATGATGTTCAGGTGGAGCAGGCAGAACAACTGGCCCAGCAACTGGGCGAACATGCCAAAGCCGGCTTTCTCGATGTGGCCGATTATGCTTCCTGGGAAACAGCCTTGTCTGAATTTTCGGCCTGGGCGGGGAAAATCAATATTCTGGTCAATAATGCCGGGATTTTATATTCAGGCCCTTTTGAAGAAACTGATATTACGGCACATCATCGGACTCTGGATATTAATGTTAAAGGAGTCATGAACGGCTGTCATGCCGCTTTCCCTTATTTAAAAGAGTCTGCATTTGCCCGCATCATTAATCTATCTTCAGCTTCGGCGATTTATGGCCAGGCCGATTTAAGCAGTTACTCCACCAGCAAGTTTGCAGTGCGTGGCCTGACTGAAAGTCTGGATATTGAGTGGCAACCCTATGGGATTCGAGTCTTGGATGTCATGCCACTTTTCGTTAATACGGCCATGGTCAAAGATATGCAGTCAGAAAGTATTAAAAAAATGGGCGTGCATTTAAAAGCAGAAGATGTTGCACGAGATATTCTGAAACTGGCACAGCTCAAAGATTCAATATGGCAGGCAACGCATCATCCGGTCGGATTCAAAAGCCAGTTTTTATTTCATTTATCGCGGATGAGTCCACAATTTGTGAATCGGCTGAGTAATCTGATCATTTCTAGAAAATAAAAAATATTCGGGTTCATTCTGTTTTAGACAGTGTGATGAATCTGGATCACAGGAAATCTCAATCCCTTGCAGGAATCCTCACTTTGCCAGGCCACGGTGAACATGCAGCCAGCAAGCGTATAATTTTGATAGGCATAGACGCCAATCTCTGGATGTTCGCAGCGCCCACCATTTTGCTCAGGATGGATATTGGTATTGAGCTCATTCAGGTTTATCCGGATTCCCAAGCCTGATGCCTTTAACACCGCCTCTTTGGTGGTCCAGACTTTAAACCAGTATTCGGGATCATAAGCCAGCATTTTCCAATATTTTAATTCTTCGGGATGAAAGGCATGTTGTGCCAAGGCTTCAAAACGGACTTTACGATTCAGTTCTTCAATATCAATTCCTAAATTCTGAACTTGCTTGCTCGTGGCCAAGGCGTAGAAATTTTGACTATGACTATGATTAAAACTGAAATCCGGATAGTCATTTAAATAAGGCTTGCCGAAATTCGTCCGCACCACCTGTTGATCGCTAACTGGCAATTCAAAAGATTGGGATAAAAGCTGATTACGCAAACACGCCACTTCGCGTTTCCGTTCGGCAACCTGGGTTTTGCGGTCTGACAACGAATGACAAGTCAGATCAGAAAGTTGATGCAGATGAATTTGAATCAGCCGAGCCACGTGAATCCATTAAAAAGATATCAATTGATTTGAGTGTAAAAGAATTCACACTTTTATTGGGAGAGAAATTCATTATTTTCTCAAAACAAAAAGCCCGCTTTACGCAGGCTTTTTATCCGAAAAATTTAAACTATAAAATTAACGCTTAAATTTCTTCTCGGCTTTCTTGAACTTCTGTACATAACGACGTTTACGTGCAGCTGCACGCTCATCCACTTGAGACTTACGACCTTCAAACGGGTTTTCCGAAGTTTTAAACTCGATTTTAATCGGTGTACCTTCAAGCTTGTACACTTTACGGAACACGTTTTCCAGGTAACGGCGATAATCTGCAGGAGTTTTATCCACCTTGTTTCCGTGAATCACGATCGTTGGTGGATTCTGCCCACCCATATGCGCATAACGCATTTTAATACGACGACCCTGAACCATCGGCGGTTGGTGGGCATCTGTCGCATCATTTAAAATCTGGGTGATTTTTGCTGGTGACACTTTCAAACGAGATGAATCATAAGCACGGTGAATCGATGGATAAAGATCACCCACACCCGTTCCATGCAATGCAGAAATCAAATGCACTTTGGCCCATGGAATGAAATCGAAGCGACGCTCTACATCGAGCTTACATTGCTTACGATCATATTCAGTCATGTTATCCCATTTATTGACTGCAATGACCATGGCACGACCCGCTTCAAGTGCATAGCCAATCAAATGCAAGTCCTGCTCAACAATACCATCACGCGCATCAACCACAACAACAATTACGTTAGCATCTTTCATTGCCTGTAAAGTTTTAACAATCGAGAATTTCTCAATCATTTCATCAACTTTACCTTTACGGCGCACCCCGGCAGTATCAATCAGGGTATATTGACGGCCATCACGCTCGAATGGAATATAAATCGAGTCACGTGTTGTACCCGGCTGGTCAAATGCCACCACACGCTCTTCACCGAGCAAGCGGTTCACCAGCGTTGATTTACCTACATTTGGACGACCAATAATCGCTAAACGCAGACCCGTGTTTTTGTCATGCTCTTCCGGATTTTCATCTTCCGGTACATCGGCAAGTACATCTTCCAGCATTTGCTGGACACCACGACCATGGCTGGCTGCGACTTGTAACGGCTCGCCCATACCCAGTTTGTAGAATTCAACCAAGGCAGCTTCAGCATGTACACCATCGACTTTGTTGGCAACCAGAAAGACTTTTTTGCCTAAAGTACGCAATTCACGGGCAATCTGCTCATCAGATGCCAGCAATCCGGCACGCGCATCAACCACAAAAATGATGATGTCGGCTTCATGAATAGCAGTCTTGGACTGCTCTGCCATGTACGAGTCAATCCCACCTTCATTTTCGCCAATACCGCCAGTATCGACCACAATGAAAGATTTATTTTGATAAGTTGCATCGCCATATTTACGGTCGCGTGTCAGACCGGCAAAGTCTGCCACCAATGCGTCACGGCTCTTGGTAATCTGGTTGAACAGCGTTGATTTTCCGACGTTCGGACGACCAATGAGCGCAATTACGGGTTTCATAGAGTAACCTTTATTTAATATCAGGCGTCATAGTGGCCTGAACATCAGAAAGCATAGGAAGATATAAGGGGTAAATACCCTAAATAAAAACACGGGGCATTGATTTTTCAATCACCCCGCGTTCACAAAAATACGGTTGTGGCTAGTTTAGCATAAGGCTCGTTAAAATTAACGGTTCTGCCAAATGCTTAATGCGCCCTTGCGTGTGGAAACATACAGCTGGTTGTCGATGACGCGTAAGCTACGTACTTCCCCAGAGGTTTTCGAACGACCAGTAATCTGTCCGGTACGCGGATCAATCAGGTGCAAGACACCATCCAGATCGCCGACTACAAGATCAGTACCCAGCATCACCGGATTACTTAACTTGCGATTCAGCAACTGGTCATTTTCCCAAAGCGGTTGACCCGAGGTAATTTCAAAGGCTTTGATTTTGCCATCGGTTTGCGCCACAAATACACCATTGCCCACAACTTCTGGACGCTGGATACTGCTGGCATCTTCACTCCAGACCACCTGTTGTGAAGCTAAATCCAGCACAGTCACCTGACCTTGATAACTGGTGGTCACCACAAACTGGCCTGCAACGACCGGTTCACCGTCAATATCAACCAGACGCTGGATATCAGAACGTCCATCCGACACTGCGACACGACGCTGTAATTTTGGCACACCACTTAAGGCATCCAGTGCATAGATATAAGCATTGGAAGAAGCAATCAGTACATTACGGGCATCTAATGCAACCGGTGCAGCCATGCCGCGCAGGCTGAATTGTACATTAGGTAAGTTATAAGTCCAAACTTGCGCACCCGTCGCAATTTCATGCGCATATACGGTGCCGTCATTGCTCACGCTAATGACACGACCAGCATGAATTAATGAAGGTGCCAGTAAAGCACCCGTCAATTGCGCAGTCCATTTTTGCTCGCCGGTTTGCTGATCCAGCGCAAACAGTTGGCCTTTCTGGTTGCCAACGACAACAAGACCTTCAGCAGCCTCAACACCAGAACTTAAATTGTCTTTGCTGACTTTTTTCTGCCACAGACGCTGTTTGCCTTTAAATGCAGATACTTCGCCCTTCGGATCAATCGCAAAAACTACGCCATTATCTGCATCCAGACGTAAACGCAACGGATCAGCAGCATCTGTCGAAGCCACACTGGTGGAAAATACAGGGACCAGGGTTTTAGCTTGAGTCAGTTTTGGAAGTGGATTCGGTTTTACTTCTGGAACTTTATTGGTTTTACCCGCACAGCCAGCCAATGCAAGCGTTAAAACAGTTAAGGCACAGGTAATTTTGTATTTTCTATTCATTCAGCTTCTTCCGCTTGTGTTTCTATAATTGGGCGTTCGATTTCCGGATCATCGACCAATACGCCTACGCTTTCGAGCTTAATTTGTAAAATCTGACGTTCTTCTTTACGTTCAATCAAAGCATCCCATGCACTTTGATATACTTTTTTAGCATTTTCAATATCATTTTTGGCAACATAGATATCGCCACGTGCTTCATCGGCAGTTGCTTTAAATGCAGGCTCAGTGACTGCTTCTAAAGTTTTCAATGCAGCATCATATTTTTTCTGTGCCAGTTGTGCATAGGCCAGACGAAGTTTGACGACCTGAACCAGGCCTTTATCGTCTACTTTCGAGTTTTCAACTTTCTGTAGCGCTTTCTCGGCCGCAGCATAATCTTCTTTGTCATAAGCCAGTTTAGCCATGACTAACTGGGTCTGAATCGCCTGAGCTGAATCAGGTGCTTCCTTGACAATCTTGTCCGCAGCTTCAGACAACTTGGCAAAACCATCACCTTTCGATGCCTGTGCATCATCCATCAACTGCTGAACCTTGGCAGTGTGCATTTGCGACTCTGCCAGGCTTTTCTTCTGCCAATATTCCCATCCAAAAAAGGCAATCAGCGCAATTAAAATCCCGGTAATCATCGAAGAACCATATTTCTTCGTAAAGGATTTTAAGCTTTCAAACTGTTCATCACCACTCATTGCGCTCATGAGATTACCTTTTCCTAATGTTTTATCGATTATTTTGAAGAAATTTTAGTACTAAAAAATGCAACGAAGTCCGTAAATGGTACATTCGATTGCTCTGCGGTTGCCAGCTCTTTCACAGTAAACGCCTGAGCTTCCAGTTCACGCTCGCCCAAAATCGCCGCATACAACGCACCGGCTTGATCGGCCTTTTTCATTTGCGATTTCATTGAACCTTGTGAGCCTACTTTCAGACGAACCTGACTGCCTGCTGCTTCAAGCTGATCACGAATCTGCTCCGCAATGACCAAAGCTTTACCTTGAGAAGCCGGTTCAGCCACCAAGAAGACTTCACAATCACGTGTCGGAGTATTGTCTTCAACCTGTTCCAGCAGAAGCAATAAACGCTCGATGCCCATAGCAAAACCAACCGCAGGAACAGACTGATCTGCTTTTCCTTTGAGTTGGCCCACCAGACCATCATAACGGCCACCAGCACAGACTGTTCCTTGTGAACCCAAATGGGTTGTGGTCCATTCAAAAACAGTTTTGTTGTAATAGTCCAGACCGCGTACCAGTTTTTGATTGATCACGAAGCTCACGCCTGCATCAGTCAAATACTGTTGTAACTGGGTAAAATGCGCCAGCGTTTCTTCACCCATAAAGTCATGAAGTTTCGGTGCACTTTCCAAGATGCTTTGTGTTTTGGCATCTTTAGAATCCAGAATACGCAGTGGATTCGTGGTCAGACGGCGCTGAGAATCTTCATCCAGATCCGCTTTATGCGACTCCAGGAATTCAACCAGTGCCGCACGATATGCTGCACGCTCATCCGACTCACCGAGTGTATTTAACTCAAGCTGAACCTTGTCTGCTACACCCATACGTTTCCACAGACGCGCCGTCATCAAAATCAGTTCTGCGTCCATGTCCGGAGTCGCAACACCAAAAGTTTCCACACCAAACTGGTGGAACTGACGGTAGCGGCCTTTTTGGGGTTTTTCATAACGGAACATTGGGCCGATATACCAGACGCGAGGCGTCGCACCGCGCAGCAGGTTATGCTCCAGCATGGCACGTACGCAACCCGCCGTCCCTTCAGGACGCAAAGTCAACGACTCAGGTGGATTGCCTTTGTCGAGGAAAGTATACATCTCTTTTTCAACGATATCGGTTGCATCACCAATCGAACGTTTAAACAGATTGGTCTGTTCTACGATAGGCAAACGAATTTGTTGATAGCCATAGGCATCCATCAAACCGGATAGATGCTGTTCAAGACGTCTCCAAGCTGGGGTTTGCGTTGGGAGAATGTCATTAAAACCTTTGATTGCGACGATTGAACTCATGATCTACTCAGGAAAACTTGTACGAATAATTTCTTTAGCTTTAGCTTCTTCAAGCTCGGTAACACGTTGACGAACCATGGTTTCGATTTCATCAACCAATTGATTCGTGTCAATTAAATGGCTCTTTTCACCATTACGGTACACCAGTGAACGTGGTGCTGCACCTACGACACCAATATCCGCTTCTTTGGCTTCGCCCGGCCCATTGACCTTACAGCCAATGACAGACACATCCATTGGGGTACGAATATCTTCTAAACGTTCTTCAAGTTGCTGCATCACTGAAATCACATTAAATTCCTGACGTGAACAGCTTGGGCAGGCAATGAAGTTAATCCCGTTGGAGCGCAGACCCAGCGATTTCAGAATATCAAAACCGATTTTAATTTCTTCTTCAGGCTCAGCAGCTAAGGAAATACGCATGGTATCCCCAATGCCTTCCATCAGCAGGCCGCCCAGAGCGATGGCAGATTTAACCGAACCGGTACGGTAAATACCCGCTTCTGTGACACCCAGATGGAGCGGATTATCAATTTGCTGTGATAGCAAACGATACGCATCCATGGTCAGGAACACATTCGATGCTTTGACTGAAATTTTGAATTCCTGGAAATCCAGACGGTCTAAAATATCGATATGGCGCATCGCAGATTCAAGCAAAGCCTGGCCAGTCGGCTCACCATATTTCTTTTGAATATCTTTTTCCAGTGAACCGGCATTGACACCGATCCGCATGGAAATATCGTTATGACGTGCTGCGGCCACAACTTCACGAATTTTCGCTTCAGAACCGATATTGCCCGGGTTAATCCGCAGACAATCTGCACCCAAATCCGCAACTGCTAAAGCAATTTTATAATCGAAGTGAATATCGGCGACCAAAGGTACATTGACCTGCTTGCGAATTTCACCAAATGCCGCCGCGGCTTCCATGGTAGGCACAGAAACCCGCATAATATCCGCACCTGCATCGACGCAGCGCTGAATCTGTGCAACCGTAGCTGCCACATCACAGGTTTCAGTATTGGTCATGGACTGGATACTGATTGGTGCATCACCACCCACATAAACTGAACCCACACGAATTTTACGTGTTGGACGACGTTTAATTGGATTTATGATCATCGTTCTGCTCTACTCTTGATCTGTTAAGGTGATAAACGGAATTCTGCTTTTCCGTTCACAGTGTAGGGTGACAATGAAATATTTTCATTATTCAAACTGAGCGATACAGCCGAGGCATCATCCAGACGAATCTGGAATGGCGCTTCACCATTCAGTTGCAAGCTCGATGCCTGACGGCCAGTTGCCAGAACATTACCCGCTGAGTCGACAATATGCACCGAAGTCGGACGGTTAAACTCAAGTTTCAGCTGATCACCGGAAAGTGCGGCACCTGTATCCAGATTCAGAATCTCGACATTAGAAGCGCCTACTCCAGAGACTTCACTGCTATTTTGTGAATTACTACTCGACCAGTTCTGAATCATGGCAAACAGTGCACCCAAAATCAGCAAAAGTACCAGCGTAATAAAAATTCGTCTTAACCACTTACGATTGCGGTCACGCTTGGAACCTGGCAATTTCCCCATAATTTTGATAGGAGAATTGTTCAGGGCATGGTTCGGCAGCAACCCGGTATCATTGGTATAGATTTCATCAAAACGCTGAATAATACTAGACGCATCTACACCCAGAAATTTGGCATAAGTCCGATAATAACCTTTGATAAAGGTCGCTTCAGGCAAAGATTTGTATTCATCCTGCTCAAGAGCAGTCAGGGTTTTGACCGGGATGTTCAGCTCTTTCGCTACATCTTCCAGATTGCGTTGCTGATTGATACGAATCTGGCGCAAGTACTCGCCCGGACGTTGAATATTTCCTAACGCATTTGGAGCTACGCTCGAATGATTCGATGGTGAATTAGGATTTACTTCCATACGGCCTCAGTACTGTACTGTAATTGCAAATAACGTTGGTATTCCTGGCTTTCAGGAAAAAGTGCACGTAACTGGTTGACCAATACCTGCATCCCCAACTGATCACCCCCGGCACGCGCAGTGCGAATGCCAACCCAGAGCGCACGGGCACCCTGATTTTTCTGTCCCACACCACGCACAAACTGTTGATACATTTGTGTCGCCGCCGGGAACTGCTGGTTCAAATAAAATATTTCTGCCAACTCTAACATTGAAATATAAGAATCGCGATTGGCTTGTAGCGCCTGTTTGAATGATTTTTCAGCATTCGCTGTATCACCCAGTTTCAGGTAAATCCGTCCCATATTTTCCAATGCACGGAAACGTTGATCATAACCCAACGTGGCACCAGCAATTTGAAACTGCTCGATTGCATCATTATAGCGTTCAAGCTGATATAAATAAGTGCCGTAATTATTTCGCGCCTGCGCATTTTTCGGATCTGCCGAAATCGCACGCTTGAAATAATGATCTGCTTTTTCGAGATTAAGCTTACTACCTTCCTGTTGCAGTAGCACGCCCATCATCATATTTGCTTGAGAATCACGCGGACTGCTTTCAAGTGCCTGATCCAGTGCACGTTTAGCTGCATCCAGGTCACCTGTTCTCAGATATTCTACCGCCAATTGGGTACGGACTTTGGTGGCCTTTTCAGGGTCTTTCTGACCCAGATCTGGCGTCTGACACGCGACTAAAACCAAAGACACACATACTGTTGAAATCAAAGCAAACTTTGATGTTAGATTTCTCAACTGGCGACCTCTTATTATCCTTGTGAGCGCATGATCTCATTCGATTGCGCAATTTTCTTTTTCCACTGTTCCGCACGACGGGTACGGTCAGCGACTTGACCTACAAGCTGTCCACACGCGGCATCAATGTCATCACCGCGTGTTTGACGAATCGTACACACAAAACCGGCATCAGACAAAGTTTTTTGGAAAGAAATAATCCGGTTGCGGCTTGAGCGGCCATATGGCGCATGCGGGAACGGATTAAAAGGAATCAAATTAATCTTGCTTGGCAAATTCTTCAACAGCTTAATCATTTGCTGGGCATGTTCAGGATGATCGTTCACGCCATCTAACATCACATATTCAATCGTCACATGTTTACGTGAACTTTCATTCCCATCTTTGGCAATATAACGCTGACATGCAGCAATCAGCTGCTCAAGCGGATATTTTTTATTGATCGGCACCAGCTCGTTACGCAGTTCATCATTTGGCGCATGCAATGAAATAGCCAGCGCCACGTCAATATCTTTGACCATCTGATCGATTTTCGGTACCACACCAGAAGTCGATAAAGTCACACGACGTTTTGACATGCCATATGCAAAGTCATCCAGCATAATGCGCATTGAATTCAATACTGCATCGTAGTTGAGCAACGGCTCGCCCATGCCCATCATCACCACGTTGGTGACTGAACGTTCACGCTCAAGTACAGGCACATCTTCCATATAGGAATAGTTCGCCATCCAGAGCTGACCGATAATTTCTGCCTGGGTCAAATCGCGCTGAAAACCCTGTTTTCCGGTTGAGCAGAATGAACAGTCTAATGCGCAGCCCACTTGTGAAGAAATACACAAGGTACGGCGTAAACCGCTACGATGTTCAGCAGGAATCAGTACCGTTTCAACAAGAGAACCTTCACCATCGCCAACACGGAATACCCATTTACGGGTTCCATCTTTGGAATAATTTTTATGCACCACTTCAGGTGCTTTAATTTCACAAATCTTTTCTAATTTTTCACGCAGTTTTCCTGAAATATTGGTCATTTCAGCAAAATCCGTTACGAAGAACTGGTGAATCCATTTCATCACCTGCCCGGCACGAAACTTCTTCTCACCCATGTCCTCAAAGAATTTTTCCATTTGCGGACGTGACATGCCAAGTAAATTCACTTTCTCGACAGTATTTGCCTGTGCTGGAGCGGATGGAGTGTGTTGCTGTGGCTCAGAAACTGCTGATACAGCGACTGCTTCAGTACTCATGTGTATTACCTAAACCATGTCTAAAGATGAAAGGAGAAGCTCAATATGTGAGCAAAGAATTATTCAGAGAATAAAAAAACCAGATAAGTATAATAACACTTATCTGGCTTGAATACTGCGAATTAACGAGTACGTGGAGCAATCTCAGTTTGAGCGAAGAAGTAGTTAACTTCACGATCAGCAGATGCTACAGAGTCAGAACCGTGAGCAGCGTTTTCATCGATGCTTACAGCGAAATCTGCACGGATAGTACCAGGAGCAGCTTCTTTAGGATTCGTCGCGCCAAGGATGTCACGGTGAGCAAGAACAGCGTTTTCGCCTTCAAGAACTGAAACAACCACTGGACCAGAAGTCATGAATGCAACTAGGTCAGCAAAGAAACCACGTTCTTTGTGCTCAGCATAAAAGCCTTCAGCTTCAGCTTGAGTCAAATGTTTCATTTTAGTTGCAACAATTTGAAGACCAGCTTTCTCGAAACGAGCAAAGATGTCACCGATGTGGTTTTTAGCAACTGCGTCTGGTTTTACGATAGATAAAGTACGTTCGATAGCCATGATAGGCTCCTTAAGTCAATTGTTGACATGAAAATTTGGCGCATTATACCGAGATAATGCGCATTTTTCTGCTTTTCATCTGTAAAAAAATGCTTTTTTAACCTGAGGGCTTAGCGTGCCTCATCAATCCATGCCATTTGAATGGCTTCAAGCAGACCTTCAGTCGACTTGGTCGGATCATCTTCAAACTCAGGCAAAGCACACACCCAGGCATGTAAATCAGTAAAACGAATCCACTGCGGGTCCACATCTGGATGCGCTTCATAGAGTTCAATCGCGATATCGAGCGTGTCAGTCCAACGTAAACCCATCTCTATTTCTCACCATAATTGCTTTGATGCTGTACTTTAACAAATCTGTGAAAATCTGCGAGCCTTTGCTCCGGCTTTCACTTATTTTTACAGCACAATATTCAGATAAGGTGCGGTCAGGACAATGGCAATTGCCATCATGCCACCCAGAATTGCGCCAACTGCCACATCACTTGGATAATGCAATCCCAGCACCATTCGGGACACTGCGACCAGAACCGTAAAAGGCAACATCAGCATCAGTAATAAAGGTGCGACATAACCTAAAACGGTGGTTGCCATCACGGCATGCAAGGTATGCCCGGAAGGAAAACTGAAATGATCCAGTGGATGCTCACCCAAACGGATCACCTGATGCACCTGATAAGGACGTGGCCGTACGGTTTTGATTTTAAGCACCTTGTAAATAATGGTACCTATAGTACTTCCCAAAATCAGATAAACAATCTGCACGGTATAGATCAAGCCTTGCATGATCCAAACCAATATCAGCATGAAATACCAAAATGCACCATTTCCTAAGCGGCTAATCATTTTAAAAAAAGTGGCAATACGGACTGAATGCGAAAAATGATTCAGATAAACACAGCCTTTCAAATCGATTTCTAAAAATTTAATCTTTACATTCTGGAGTTTCACACTGGTGCTCCTTTCTTGTTTTATATCCTGTATTCCTGTTGCTGTACCAGTGAATACAGTGCCTGTTCAAATTGCCGGACTGGATATTGCCAGCCTACTTTTTCGGCTTTTTTACGTGCTTGCGCGCCCATCTGCTGTAATCTTTGCAGATCAGGCAGTCCGAGCATCTGCTGAATCAAACCCCGCTGATGTCCAAGTCTGCTCAACCATCCCGTTTCACCATGCTGCACATGCAAGTTTGCACAAGCATAATCATAAGCAATCACTGGCAAGCCACTGGCCATCGCTTCCAATACCACATTTCCAAAGGTTTCAACCTGACTGGCAAAACAGAATACATCTGCACTGGCATACGCCGCTGACAGTTTTTCTCCTGTCAAGCTACCGGTAAAAACAATACTGCCATCCTGATTCAGTTGTTGCAGTCGAGTGCGATCCGGCCCATCTCCAACCACTACCAAACGTATATCTTGCTGACGAACTTGGCGCAGCACAAAATAGGTTTTGATCAGCACGTCAATTTCCTTTTCAGGAGAAAGCCGTCCGACATACAACATCACCCGGGTCTCGTTTGAAACTCCCCAAGCATAGCGCAAATCTGGTGATCGCCACTTTGGTGAAAATGTATCTGGATCGACGCCTCTGCCCACAACTGCCAAGGGACAAGTTACACCAAACTGATTTAAGGCTTGAGCCGTGCTTCGACTCGGGACACAGGTCAAATCAGTATTATTATGAAACCACTTTAAATAGCCTTGAATTGGCTTCAGTAAAAAAGCCAAATCAAAAAACCGACTAAATTCCTGAAATGATGAATGGAAACCGCTAGAGACTGGAATTTTATGGAATTTTGCAAGCTGCTGAGCTACCAAACCCAAAGGGCCTTCGGTCACAATGTGAATAATATCGGGTGTAAAAGTTTCAACAGCTTGATGGATTTTTAAAAATTGCGGTCTACCAAACTGCAAATTGCTATATTTAGGAATGCAATGCGCTTTAACCAGACATTCACTATGCGGTTTAAAATCGTTACAGGCTTGTCGTTGTTCTGGACGTATTAATAAAATCTTATGCCCCTGTTTTTGTAATCCTTTACAAAGTTGCAATAAAGCATGGGCAACACCATTGATTTCAGGAGGCCAAGTTTCGGTAACGATGGCAATTTTTAAACGGGCCCGTGTCAGATCTTCTAAGATAATTTTGTCACGAATGGCTTGTTTACGTTGTTCTTTTAAATCAAACTGGATTTTATGAATAACAGGTCGTTGCTCTAATAATTCTGAGATGGAAATTTGTTGCATCTCACACCTATTCGTTTATATTTTTCACCCAGTATAGAAAGATCTCATGACTATTTGATGAATAAAAATAACTAAAAAAAGCTAAAAATAAATCTTCTAAATTATTATTTATATTAAAAAAATAAGTGAATACCTATTATTTCTTAGACTAAAAAGATATTCACTTTATACAGATCTCCATATAATTCCCTCATTTCTATGATTTAAAAATTAATATCGACAGAAATCCGATCACGATAAGTTCCAGCTGGAACCCCATTAAAAGGATTCTCTTCAAGTTGAACTGAAACGATATATTTCTGTCTCTGTGAAGCTCCCTGATTCACTCTGACTCCCCATAACCCACTATTTGCACCACTCAAATTTAATTTGGTACGTAATTTATTAGGACCGTTAGACACATAACTTATCCCGTTGGAACTCACCAGATTCTGACTATTAAATAAAATTGAATAACCAGTATCACATGAAATATTAAATGAAGTGGCAGCCTGACTACGCTGATAGCTGGCTAGACGTAATTCTGGAGTGGTAAAACCATCAATCGAGCAATATTGGGCCATGGCTATTTCACTCATACTGAGTGCGGCAATAAATAAAAAGAGCTTTTTCATTTTTCTACTCCTACTTACATATAGTTTCCAGAATTTGTTTGTCTGAATTCTGGAATTGGTTTTCATTCAAAATGAATTGAGCCTGGCACTGTTGTCCTCTATTAGTCTTCACTTTAATGTTGTAAGTGCCTGCTTTAAATAGATATAGGTAAACAATACCCTGACTATCAACAAAAGAAGGTTCTGTACTGAGACCATCCACAAGAACCTCAGAGCCTATGACTAAATTATTTTGTTGTGCATCTTTAATTCTTAGCGCAATACGTTTGGTTTTATAGATAGGAAAATCCAGCTTATATCCACGTTGATCCAGACCAATAATTTTTTTAGAAGAGTGTTCAAAAGTTTCTTCCATCGCTAACTGGTTATGGTCAAAAGAAATATCGTAATGGATATAAGGGATGATGTTATGTATAAACATATAGCCTTGATTATTGGTGCTTCCAGCTAGACTCGCTGAACGATAGATATCAAGATTTGGATGTTGATCGACCTCAACCAGAGCAAAAGCATTATCAGCATATTTGGTGAATGCTATTTTACTACCTAGCCAAACCAAGGCGCCCTCAAACATAGCCTGTGAATTACGACGATTCTCATATTCATCATGAGAAAGTTGTAAATTACCAATACTGGTTTTCCATAAACCATAAGCATTGTAATTAACTTCTTCTTCAGTGCGATTAACCCCCAAAACATAATCAAAACCATTCTGAGTCATCGTTCTGTGACTAAAACTTAAACTCGTTTCATTATCTTCAGTATCGTGATTTAAATAAATTTGACCCTTTTCTTCCCAATCATAAGATAAGGCGATATTGAAACCATGATCCCCATCATTCCCAAAATCTTTATAAAAGCCAAAATTTGTATATAATTTTTTTGTTAAGCTTTTTGAAGCTCGAATATCAAAAATTTTCTGAGTATCATTACTAAAACCATTTTGATCATAATAAGATTGATAAATATAACTAAGATTTAATCCATCAATGAATCCCAAATTGGAAAAATTAAAATATAGAATATTTGAGGCTTCAATATTAGAGTCATATATATCACCACTTAAATATTGATATTCCTGAGTAAAATATCGACTATTTATACCAAAGGACCAGTTTCTAAAATCCCGACTCAGGGCTATCGAAGCCGCATATCCTTGTTCATCATCCGCTTCTGTCTGGCTAACTGAAAATGCACTATCCATAAGCAAGTATTTACTTATTCCTTGGGTCCATAAAAAATCAAAATTGCTGACATCTTTACTATATAAAAAATCTCCTCCCAAGGTCATTGAAGAAGTTATACCCCGCCGATAAAACAATTTTGTAAAAAACTCCCGATAATCATCATCGACATAATCATAGTTATATCTAAGTTTACCTAATGAAATATTATATTCGTTCAATTTTGGCTTTAATAATCGACTATTAATATAAACCGGAAAACTCTGGACGCTCCTATTCCCTAAAATATCTTCTACAACAATTTGTGCATCACCCGCCTGATTTAGCATTGCTCCAGCAGGAAGATTATAATTACCAGGGGTCACAGAATCCCGATATAAACGCACCCCATTAATATATAGATCAATTGTTGAGGGTACGCTTGCACTTCCATTTAAAGTAGGCGCATTCCAGTAAACAAAGTCTGGACGATTGGTATAGTTGGTACCAAAGCTTAGCCCCCCAAACCGAAAAGAATTATTTAAACTGCTATAAGGACTTGTCGTATCTCCCAAGGTAAGTCTTGAAAAGATTTTTGGAAATTCAACATCGAGCGTCGTATTGACACGTAAAAATCCTTCTTCAATATCTTCAGGTTCATTACGATATAAAAAAGCATTTTTTAATAACCAATAATCTTTAAATATCCCAATTTCTGAAAATGTATTAAACTCTTGTTCTGCATCATCTTTATTATAAAATAAACTATAATTAACAAACCCTCCAAAATTCGCTTTCTCGGGATTTTCTACCTCTAATTCATAATGAGTATCTTCAAAATAATTGACTGGAAAGTTAATTTTAATGGCTTGTAAACTATAGTCATCTTCAACTGTTACACCTGGTTGATTCAATAAACAGAACTCCTTCTTGACCAAGTGACGGGGGATCCTTTCAATGTGAATTCCTATTCTGGATAAAGCCTCACACTCAATATACCTCTGCCCTCCATCAGAAAAATGAATTGCTTCAGTTTTATAATCTAAGCCATTTATCCATATATTTACGATGAACATTTCTAGATTGTCTTTCTGCACCGTCTGTTGAACATTTTCAGCATTTACATTTGTTAGCCCCATCCCACACGCGATCATTAGAAGAATTTTAGTGACCTTCATAGCATCATCCTTTTACTATTTATTCTTTTTGTAAGCATCTTCTAGGCTTTTACAGGAAATTCCAAATATCCCTCATGGTCTTCCACTTTTATTTTTAACTTCAAATCTCCATTTTCTTTTAATTCGCCAAGTTCAAATTTAATTTTATTTCCACTCAAAATATATTGAACAAAATCTTTTTTCATGAGTTGATTATTTTTATCATCCAATACTATAACTTCAGTAATTTTTGCATGAGATTTAGATAGATTATTTACATTTAGATAAGCCAGTTCATTAATTTTTTGCAAATCTATATTTAATTGTGGTGTAACCTGTTTTCCAGCAAAAAAAGGCAGTGAGAAGTTAAACAAAAAATTAATCGAAGAATTATCATCAACTGGTGTTACTTCTTTAAAAATGATCCTCCATGATTGCTGTTGCTCTAAATTTAATGGGGGTTGGCTAAACCCGATACGGACAACTTGTTTACTTTCAGGTTTTAGCTCAAATGTTTTTGGATTAAACAGTAAAGTATTATCCTCCAATAGAACATCTTCACCTTTTTCATTTTGCTGCCATTTAAATGCACTAATTTCATATATTTTTGAAGTACTTAATCCTGTACTCTCAATATTAACAGTTGTACTTTTCTGTCTTTTAAAATCTTGAATATAGAGTTGGATAGGACTGAACTTTATTCCCGCTGATAAAGAAAAACTAAACAAAAACAATATAGAAAATCCTATAATTTTTTTAATCATATTTCACTCCCAAACCTAAATATAATTATTATTAATCATAAAAATATTAAAATAGGAGATGTAGTACATCTCCTACTTATTCAAAATGTTATATAAAAAATTTCTTATTATTAGAATCGCACTTCTACGTTATATACACCACGATAAGTACCAGCATCAGCTGCTTCAACCGCACTACCAGCTACTGTAGCTGCGACATCCCAACGATGAGCTTGTCCTTTGGTACTTGACTGAGTGCCATAATAAGCTTTTCCACCACGTGTAGTAGTCACAACTACAGGTACAGAGTTCTCACCATTGCGCAAAGTATTTAGTGGATTAATATTTAATCGATAAGGGGCATTTGTGCTGACATTAAAGAAGCCCGCATCGCTCCAATTACCTCCGGTGGTTTGTGCAAGTGTTAATCGAGGTGTCTCAACATCTAAATCACAATGTCTTGGAACTTCCAAAACAATGTCAATTTTTCCGTCACATTTGTCTCCACATCCATGTTTGCCTGGTTTATGAGGTTTATTTGGACCCTGTTGTGGAGGACCACCTCGGTTTGTTTCTGCTGCGTATAGAGCTGTTGAACTAAAACTAAAACCCAGTACGAGTGCTGCCAATGTGGCTTGAGTCATTTTTTTCATGTTTTTCTCCATTTCTTTTTTTAAAAGAATATATTTTTCTTTTATTTTTAACGCTTATATCCCAACTCTTAGAATTCAGAGCTATTTTTCTAAGCGCAGACTCATATTAGTGCGATTATTTTCATTAGCGTACAAAGCTTTAATATTCACAATATAGCCGCCTATATTTTTATAAAATTATCTATCTATATATTTATTTGTTTTATAAGCACTTAGACTTATATATAAATTATTACAAATACAATCAATTTAAAATTATAAGCCTTCCATACTTTCACCACACTTCATTTAATAGATAAAAATACCCACAAGACATTGATATAATTATTTTTTCAAATTACTCAATTTAAATTGGAAATAAATCTTACAAATGCTTACAATTTCCAGATACTACCCTTTAAAAAAATTATTTTTTTTATTTTTTATAGTTATTTTTACAGCATCATAAAAGTTTAATATTTTTCAGCTAAACAAACAATTACAATCAAACAACACAAAGCATATATTGAACCTAGAGTATAAAAATGTAACAAAGTAAATAATTAATTTTATAATATTATTAAATTTTAATTACTATTAATTTAATTTATCAATAATTTTAATATTTAAAAATTTAATTTCAAAATTTATATTCTAATAAATATTTTTTTGATTGACATCAAGGTAAAAATAAGTTTAGTGATGTTTATTTCAATATTTTTTAATTGATTTTTTTTAGAGGTCGTACAATTACAGTTCAATAAATGATTTATACAAATCAAATAATAAAAAATTGAGTGTGGACATGATCAATAAAAATGAGTTTTTACGCTGGCTATACTTCATTTTTTGAAAAGAAAAATGAAGTGGAAATTTAGAACACATACTATGCTTTAAAACCAATATTATTACTTAATATTTTTAAATATCAATATTTTTACGTGTAAGACCCCACCTATCATAATCTTTATCTACTTTAAATACAGGTAAACTCAAACTTCTACAAAGGTTATATAACCGATCTAATTTTTCTATATTATCAGGATTCCAAGTATTAGTTTCTTTTTCTTGTGAACGTCTTAATTTCCGGTATGAACCTAATCCAAATGTTACATCAACAAAGGCATCAGGATTTATTTCCAATGTATAAATTGGTTTAAATCCTGGTGTAATTTTCTGCCATACTTGACCATCAAAATTATACTTTCGTTGACGTGGTATATGATAGGTAGAAATATAAGGTGAAATTTTTTTCACAATTCTTACCTCTTCTTAATACTTCCAAAAATGCATTTTATTAAGTAGCGCTTGTTTCAATATTTCTTTGTCTTTTCCCCAAGTTAAATTTTCAACATTATTCAAAAATTCAACAGTACATCGATTTAAGTTTTTCGGCTCTTCACTTAAATATGTGACTGAACCACAGCCTGCTGTAATAATGAATTTATCAGCATCATTCAATCCAGCTTTATTTACGTCAATTCCAATTACTACACCATTATGGCTATCTGCATAATGTGCCCACATCAATGGATTTAATGGCTGTTTAGTTAAACATGTAATTAAATACTTTCTGGAAAACTTCTGCTGCAAAACCTCATTAGAATTTCGCTTTGAAATTACATGATCATACAAGCCTAATGTTGTACATTCGAACGGATCATTAAAATCCTCTAAATGCGAAAAAGCTAATGTCCGATTATTTAAGGTTAAAAGAGCATCATCAAAGCTCATATATTTATATAAAATCATTATTCTTATCCAATAAAAAACCCCGCTTTCGCAGGGCTTTTATAGCATAAAAATCAGCCAATCAAGAGATTAGTTTTTCTATTTATCAACGATTTTGTTTGCTTGGCTCCAAGATATGAAAAACCCACTCAAATTAAGTGGGTTTTCGCATTCAAATCAATTGATTCGAGAAATTAGTTTTTCTCTTTATCTACAATTTTGTTCGCTTGGATCCAAGGCATCATCGCACGTAACTTGTTACCAGTAACTTCGATACCGTGAGCCGCATTTTGACGACGACGAGCAGTCATAGATGGGTAGTTCAACGCACCTTCTTGAATAAACATCTTCGCGTATTCGCCAGATTGAATACGTTTAAGTGCATTACGCATTGCTTCACGAGACTGTTCGTTGATTACTTCAGTACCCGTTACATATTCGCCGTATTCAGCATTGTTTGACACTGAGTAGTTCATGTCCGCGATACCGCCTTCGAACATCAAGTCAACGATCAATTTAAGTTCGTGTAGACATTCGAAGTACGCCATTTCTGGAGCATAACCCGCTTCAACAAGAGTTTCGAAGCCCATTTTAACCAATTCAACAGCACCACCACAAAGAACTGCTTGCTCACCGAAAAGGTCAGTTTCAGTTTCTTCACGGAATGAAGTTTCGATGATACCTGTACGGCCGCCACCTACGCCTGAAGCGTAAGAAAGAGCAACGTTACGCGCATTACCAGAAGCATCTTGGTGAATCGCGATAAGATCAGGAACACCTGAACCACGTTGGTATTCAGAACGTACTGTGTGACCAGGAGCTTTAGGCGCAACCATGATTACGTCTAAGTCAGCACGTGGAACAACTTGGTTATAAAGAATCGAGAAACCATGAGCAAATGCTAAAGTCGCGCCTTGCTTGATGTTTGGCTCAATTACGTCACGGTAAAGTTGAGATTGGAACTCATCTGGAGTCAAAATCATAACTACGTCAGCTTGTGCTACAGCAGCAGGAACTTCAGCAACTTTAAGACCTGAATTTTCAGCTTTCTTCCAAGAAGCAGAGTTCGCACGTAAACCTACAGTTACGTCAACGCCAGAATCTTTCAGGTTAAGCGCATGCGCGTGGCCTTGTGAACCGTAACCAATGATCGCTACTTTCTTAGATTGGATAATAGATAAGTCACAGTCTTTATCGTAAAAAATTTGCATTGCTGTCTCCGCTTAAATGCTTGTTTGTCCGTTAAATCAGGCAATGACCCTTAAATTTACATTGCCTGATACCCTCTTCTTGTTCAGATGAGGAAATACTTAAAATTTAGATGGTGAGTACTTTTTCGCCGCGTGCGATACCTGATACACCTGAACGTACCACTTCTAAAATCGTGTGTTCTGCAAGTGCATCAATAAATGCATCCACTTTTTCAGTCGTACCTGCGATCTGAATGGTATAGGTCGTTGGGGTTACGTCAACAATCTGACCACGGAAAATATCCGCAGTACGTTTGATTTCGTCACGGGATGAACCCAATGCTTTCACTTTAATCAGCATCAATTCACGCTCAATATGTGCACCTTCAGACAGGTCAACCACTTTCACTACTTCAACCAGCTTGTTAAGCTGTTTGGTAATTTGCTCAATCTTGTGATCATCGCCATAAGTGGTCAATGTCAAACGTGAAAGTGTTGGATCTTCAGTCGGGGCAACATTCAATGTTTCGATGTTGTAGCCACGCTGTGAGAACAAACCCACTAAACGGGAAAGCGCGCCTGATTCGTTTTCTACGAGTACAGAGATAATATGTCTCATTTCGTGCGCTCCCCTTTAGCCAACCACATATCCTGCATCGACTGACCCGCAATCAACATCGGGTAAACGTGCTCGGTACGATCTACCATAACGTTAATAAATACGCACTTGTCGTTAATCGCCATCGCTTCTGCAAGCTTAGACTCTAGCTCATCGGCATGATTAATCTGAATGCCAACATGACCATAAGCTTCCATCAGTTTGGCAAAGTCAGGTAATGAATCTACATAAGAACTTGAATGACGTCCTTCATAGTTCATATCTTGCCATTGTTTTACCATGCCTAAAGACTGGTTATTCAGGCACAGGATTTTTACATTCAGGCCATATTGCTTACAGGTCGACAGTTCCTGGATACACATCTGAATCGATGCTTCACCGGTGATACACACTACTTGCTGTTCCGGGTATGCAAGCTTCGCAGCCATTGCATACGGCAAGCCGACACCCATGGTGCCTAGACCACCTGAGTTGATCCATTGACGTGGACGTTTGTATTTGTAATACATCGCACCAAACATCTGATGCTGACCGACGTCAGAAGTAATGATCGCTTCACCATTGGTCACTTTGTCCAGTGCCTGAACCACTTGTTGTGGCTTCATTACACCATCAACACCTGCTTCAAAACGACCGCCATGAACCTTGCGCCATTCATTGATCTGTTTCCACCATGCCGCAATCGCTTCAGGATTTGGCTTAGAAACATTAAGCTGTTTCAACTGATTCAACATCTCATTCAATACAGGCTCTACAGCACCGACAATTGGAATGTGCGCCATAATGGTTTTTGAAATTGTCGCTGGGTCGATATCAATATGAATCACTTTGGCATTCGGACAGAATTTCGCAGGGTTATTGGTCACACGGTCATCAAAACGCGCACCCACACACAGAATTACATCTGCATTGTGCATGGTCATGTTAGCTTCATAAGTACCGTGCATACCCAACATACCGATGAACTGTTCATCATCACCCGGGAATGCGCCAAGACCCATCAAGGTATTGGTCACTGGATAACCCAATAGATGCGCAAGCTCTGTCAATTGTGCTGAAGCATTGCCTTGAACCACACCACCGCCCGAGTAAATCACAGGACGTTTGGCATGGATCAGTTCTTCAATCGCTTTACGAATTTGACCTGAGTGACCACGGAACGGTGGCTGATACGAACGCATCTTCACTTTTTCTGGGTATTCGTAAGCAAATTTCTCTGCAGGATTGGTCGCATCCTTTGGAATATCAATCACTACAGGACCTGGACGACCTGAAGACGCAATATAGAAGGCTTTCTTGATAATCGCAGGAATTTCGCTGGCATGACGCACCTGGAAGCTATGTTTCACGATAGGACGTGAAATACCGACCATATCGGTTTCCTGAAATGCATCTTCACCAATCAGATGACTCGCAACCTGACCTGACAAAATCACCATCGGGATTGAGTCCATATAGGCCGTTGCAATTGGCGTTACCGTGTTGGTTGCACCCGGACCTGAAGTCACTAGCACAACACCGGTCTTGCCTGTCACGCGTGAGTAAGCATCGGCCATGTGACCGGCAGCCTGTTCGTGACGTACGAGATAATGATTGATTCTGTCTTGTTGAAATAGCGCATCATAAATATGAAGAACTGCGCCGCCTGGGTATCCAAAAACATGTTCAACGCCTTCGTCCGCTAATGCGCGAACAAGCATTTCACCACCAGATAGAAGTTCCAACGTGATTCACCCTAATATTATTCACTGCACAAATGGGAGGCATTTGCAGTGTTTCATTTGTTAACTGTCTGCACTGTTATAGCACACAAATTTCATAGTTTTCAAAGCAATAGGAAAAAAATCTGATCTCTTCGCTGTTCGAGCAATACGGGATCTAAAACATGTTGGGATAAACATATTTTGCTTAGCTTTGTTCAATTTCTCGGCTAGAGAAATCGCCCATTGCATGAAATGACACTTAGTCGAAGGGTGATCGATCTAAGGCATATAAAACTATTGCAGCATTCTTGTGTTTTCAGGCTTTAAAGTCAAGTTTAAAAAACAGACAATCTACGCTTATAGCGCCTAGATCTGCTGTTTTTAACAGCAATATCAGCTTATAGCCATGCATTTACTGTCTTTCCTATTCATCTAATCCAATAAAATTCATAGAGTTAATGGCTTAATTTTATAAATTTTTAATATGTCTTATATAAAAAAAATGAATGAATTTTTATCAAATGAAAGGAAATTGTTTATCAATAAATTTTGTATATGAAGATTTGTCTCTGATTTCTTCTACGCTAGATTGAGCTTATTTAAGCAGCTCGCTTTGAATAAAGCAGATAAAAATCCATCATTTTTACTGAAAATATCACTACAATAATTGCAGTATTCCATGCCTAGCAAGCCGAGGTCCAAGAACAATGAAAATATCTTTTTTAACCGCCTTCAGTTTGAGTTGCCTAGTTGTTTTGAGCATCTGTAGCACCAGCGCTTCCGCGATCCAGTATCATAAATGGGTCGATGCGAAAGGCGTCACGCATTATACCAAGACGCCACCGCCGAAATCTGCGAAAAAAACCACCACAGTAGACACCTATGGCTGGAAAAATTCAGCACCGGCATCACCTAGAACGGCTGAAACTGAAGTGAAAACCGAAAACACACCTCAAGAACAACAGCAACAAGCACCTCAAGTTCCTGTGAATCAGGACCAGCAACAACGTGAAGCCAACGAAGCCTTACAGCAATCTAAAAACCGTGCAGTTGCTTTATAAGACAGCTCCATATAGAACAGCATGTTTTTTCTTCGGGAAATGCCGGCGCAAAATTCACTTTTAGGTGCATTTTGCGCTATGCTGTGCAACAGACTTTTTTCACCGTAATTCACTGATACGTTTATGACTACTCACATTGATTCCGAATATCAAGCCAGTGCGATTGAGCCTCAAGTCCAACAGGATTGGGAATCTCGCAAAGCCTTTAAAGTTGCCGACAAAGTAGAAGGTCCACGTCGTTATATTCTCTCGATGTTCCCTTACCCAAGTGGCAAGCTGCATATGGGTCATGTGCGTAACTATACGATTGGTGACGTGATCAGCCGTTTCCATCGCTTAAAAGGTGAAACGGTCCTACAACCAATGGGTTGGGATGCTTTCGGTCTACCTGCTGAAAACGCAGCGATTGCACATCAGGTTGCACCAGCAAAATGGACATTTGAAAATATTGCTTACATGCGCGACCAGTTAAAAAAACTCGGTCTTGCAGTGGACTGGGATCGCGAATTTGCGACCTGTACCCCTGAATACTATCGTTGGGAACAATGGCTATTTGTTCAGCTTTATAAAAAAGGCTTGATCTACCGTAAGCTTTCAACCGTGAATTGGGATCCGGTCGATCAGACTGTTCTTGCCAACGAACAGGTTGAAAATGGTCGTGGCTGGCGTTCAGGTGCATTGGTAGAAAAGCGTGATATTCCAATGTACTACTTCCGCATTACCGATTATGCGCAAGAGTTACTTGACGATTTAGACACGCTTAAAGATGGCTGGCCACAACAAGTGTTGACCATGCAGCGTAACTGGATTGGCCGCTCACAAGGGATGGACATCACTTTCCCTTCAGCAAATCCTGACGTGTATGCAGATGGTTTAACGGTATTTACTACCCGTGCCGATACCTTGATGGGCGTAACGTATGTTGCAGTTGCAGCAGAACACCCGATGGCGCTGAAAGCGGCTGAAACAAACCCAGAATTGGCTGCATTCATTGAAGAATGCCGTATGGGTTCTGTGGCAGAAGCGGATCTTGCGACTGCCGAGAAGAAAGGCATGGCAACCGGTCTTTCTGTGAAGCATCCTGTGACTGGCGAAGAAGTTCCGGTTTGGATCGCCAACTATGTATTGATGTCTTATGGTTCAGGTGCAGTGATGGCAGTTCCATCACACGATGAACGTGACTTCGAATTTGCCAATAAATATAGCTTGACCATCAAGCAAGTGATTGATGCTAAAGGCGCAGAGGATGCTGACTTTGATGCGACTCAATGGCAAGAATGGTATGGCTCGAAAGAAGGTAAACTGGTCAATTCAGCCGAATTTGACGGTCTAGATTTCCAAGGTGCATACGATGCATTCCTTGCTAAATTAGAACCAACAGGCCTAGCAAGTTCTAAAGTTCAATTCCGTCTACGTGACTGGGGGGTTTCCCGTCAGCGTTATTGGGGTTGTCCAATTCCAATGATTAACTGTCCATCATGTGGTCAAGTGCCAGTACCTGAAGAGCAGCTTCCTGTGGTTCTTCCGACTGACGTTGTTCCAGATGGTTCAGGTAACCCACTGAACAAAATGCCTGAGTTCTATGAAACGACTTGTCCAAGCTGTGGTGGCGACGCACGTCGTGAAACAGATACGCTTGATACATTCGTAGAATCGTCTTGGTACTATGCACGTTATGCATCTCCAGACTTTACGGGTGGCATGGTGAAACCTGAAGCAGGTCAAACCTGGCTTCCTGTGAACCAATACATCGGTGGTGTTGAACACGCGATTCTGCACTTACTTTATGCACGCTTCTTCCACAAATTGATGCGTGATGAAGGCGTGGTACAAGGCAATGAACCATTCACTAACTTGTTAACGCAAGGGATGGTGCTAGCAGATACCTTCTATCGTGAAGCAGACTCAGGTAAGAAAACCTGGTTTAATCCGGCAGATATCGAGCTTGAAAAAGACGAAAAAGGCCGTGTGCTTTCTGCCAAATATAAAGAAGATGGCCAAGACGTTATCGTTGGTGGTCAGGAAAAA
This sequence comes from Acinetobacter lwoffii, assembly GCF_024129715.1. GTDB lineage: Bacteria > Pseudomonadota > Gammaproteobacteria > Pseudomonadales > Moraxellaceae > Acinetobacter > Acinetobacter lwoffii_U. The sequence goes on along the minus strand of NZ_JAMXXM010000008.1, from coordinate 33,456 downwards.
ATGTCGAAATCGAAAAATAACGGTATCGACCCGCAATCGATTATTGACCAGTACGGCGCAGATACGGCACGTGTGTTCATGATGTTCGCGGCTCCACCTGATCAATCACTTGAATGGTCTGATGCCGGTGTTGAGGGTGCAAACCGCTTCCTGAAACGTGTATGGCGTTTAGCAACAGGCTTCCTTGAAAAAGGTAACGGTGCATCAAACATCGACAAAGCGGCACTGTCTACGGCTGCACAAGACTTGCGTCGTAAGACACACGAAACCATCCAAAAAGTCGGTGATGATATTGAACGTCGTCATGCATTTAACACTGCCATTGCTGCATTGATGGAACTTTTAAATGCTAACAACAAATTTGAAGCTCAAGATGACAATGACGTTGCTGTCGCACGTGAATCGATTACCACGCTGTTAACTTTACTTGCACCATTTGCACCGCATTTAAGCCAGACTTTATTGGCTGAATTTGGGATTGAATTGAATTCAACTTTATTCCCTGCGGTAGATGAATCTGCGCTGACACGTAATACGCAAACCATCGTGGTTCAAGTCAACGGTAAGCTTCGTGGTAAGCTTGAAGTATCTGTAGATGCCTCTAAAGATGACATCTTGGCTCAAGCCAAAGCATTGCCTGAAGTTCAACAATTCTTGACTGGCCCAACCAAGAAAGAAATTGTGGTACCGAATAAATTAGTGAATTTGGTGGTTTAAGTCCTTAAGTTCCCTCTCCTCTCAGGAGAGGGCTAGGGAGAGGTAAATATATAACCCCTCATCCTAACCTTCTCCCAGAGGGAGAAGGAACTTTCTGAAGGATTTCACAATTCCCAAACAAAGCCCGTTGCCAGCCAACGGGCTTTGACTTTACAATCCAGTTCAGGATTTCAAATATTCCCCTTCGGGAAGCATAGAGGGCAACACATGCATTTGGACAAACATTTAGCAGCAATTGTTTTAACTTGTGGTCTGAGTGCAGGCTTAGTCGGCTGTGGCTTTCATCTGAAAGGAACCAATCCGAGCTCCGCCCCTGTTGCTTACTCTGTCATGAGCCTGTCTTTACCGCCCAATACTGAAGAACTGCAAGAGAAACTGGCAGTTTACCTCGGTGCTGCAGGCGTACAGCTGAGTAATGCACCCAATGCTTATGTGTTACGTGTCCTGGATTACACCCCTCGCCGTCTGGAACTGAACGGTAAACTAGTTGAAACCTTATTACGTTTAAACGTGACTTTCCGGATTGAAGATGCACAAGGCAATCCGATCACTGAACCACGCACTGTCGTGGCAACACGTACGTATCAATATGATATTGAAACGGTCAACACCGATGACCAGGAACAAAAATATCTGAATCAGGTCATTATTGATGATGTGGCGCAGCAGATCGCGCGTCAGATTTCATCGAACCGCTTACCCTTAGCCAAACAAAATACCTCAGCGCAACCTGCTCAATAAGACCTCTTTATGAAACTTGATTATCTGCAAGCCCTGAAACGTGTCGATGAAGCTCGCGGTGCTTGGGTCTTGCATGGTCAAGAGCCTTTGCTGGAACAGAATTTAATTGATGCCTTTCGGGCCAGCTGGCAAAAGCAGGACATTGAACGTCAACGCTATGACATTAGTTCGGTCGCCGACTGGAAAACCGTCTTTAATGCCTTGAACAGCTTGTCGCTGTTTTCAACCCAGTTGGCGATTGAAGTACATGGCAATATCAAACCGGATGCCAGCGCAATCAAGTTACTGAAAAACTATTTGCAGCATAATGAACAAAACCTGCTGTTGGTGGTGATGCCCAAACAGGATAGTAATAGCCTGAAATCCAGTTTCTTTCAGCTGATTGATGCCAATGGTGTGAATGTTTCGCTGGTGGCCAATTATCCAAAAGACCGGCAGCAGATTCTGGGTATTGAAGCTGAAAAACTCGGCATTCGTTTAGCCAATGATGCCTGGCAATGGCTGGAACAACATCATGAGCACAACCTGCTTGCAGCAAAGAACAGCCTGATGCGGGTTAGCGATACCTTTGCTGAAGTCGATATCATTCAGGTTGATCATTTATATGCCTGTTTACAAGATCAGTCACGTTATAGCACCTATGATTTGAGCGATGCCCTGCTACAAGGTAATCTTTCCCAGTCGATCAAAATTTTTCAGTATCTAGTCGTTTCAGGTGAACCGATGAGCCTGATTTTATGGAGTCTCAGCAAGGAAATGCGTCTGTTGATGCAGCTGTTTGAACAACCGCAAAATGTCTTGCAAATCGGGATCTGGAAAACCAAAGTCGGGTTATATCAACAAGCCTTGCGCCGTCTCAGCCCACAGACTTTTCTGGCCTGGCCGGGGTTATTATTAAGAATTGATGCCTCAATTAAAGGACTTGGACATGAGAATCCGGAGCATCTGGTGCTACAGGCGATTTCCAGTATCTGTGGCAAGCCCCTATTTCACTAAGTTTTTGTCAAAATTCGAAAAATAAAATAATAATCATTCCTATTAGTTTAAAAAAATACACGATTTATCCTAATTTCGCTTTTATAATCGTTCACAATTCTCTGATTTTGAACCGATATTGATCATGCCAAAAATAAAACCGACGAAATTGATTATAGTCGCCGTGATTGCCATTGCGCTCATCGCTGCGGGGTGGTACTTCCTCAAACCCAAAGAACAGCCTCCGCAATATATTACGGCTGAAGTCACCCAAGGCGATATCGAAAGCTCTGTACTGGCGACTGGTATTCTGGAAGCGACCAAGATGGTCAGCGTGGGAGCGCAGGTTTCGGGTCAGGTCAGAAAAATGTATGTAGAACTGGGCGATCAGGTCAAGCAAGGTCAGCTGATTGCGCGGATTGACTCCGTTCGTCAGGAAAATGATTTAAAAACCGCTGAAGCCAGCATTAAAAATCAGATGGCACAACTTGCAGTAAGACAGGCAAATCTGGCCAAAGTTGAAGCTGAATACAACCGTCAGAAAGCCATGTATGCACAGGATGCCACTTCTCGCTCAGAGCTGGAATCGGCATTTGCGAACTATAAAACGGCGCAAGCGGATATCACCGCTATCAATGCACAGATTGAACAGTCGCGTTTGACGCTGGCGACTGCCAAAGAAGATCTTGGCTATACCCAGATTGTAGCCCCGATGGATGGCACGATTGTGGCGATTGTGACTGAAGAAGGTCAAACCGTGAATGCCAACCAGAGTGCGCCGACCATTGTTAAACTGGCCAAACTCGACACCATGACCATTAAAGCTGAAATTTCTGAAGCGGATGTCATGAAAGTTGAAGAAGGTCAGACGGTTTATTTCACTACGTTAGGCAATAACGAGAAAAAGATTTACGCCAAACTGCGTCAGGTTGAGCCTGCACCCAATTCAATTAATACCGATAGCAATACCTCAAGCTCATCGTCAAGTTCTGCGGTGTATTACAACGCATTGTTCGATGTACCGAATGAAGATGGAAAATTACGTATTGATATGACTGCACAAGTTTATATCGTACTGGATGAAGCCAAAAATGTGCTGACCATTCCTGCTGCGGCCATTCAAGGTTCAAACCGTCCGCCCCGTGCCAATCGTGGTGAAGCGCGTGGTGAGGGTTCTCGCGGTGAAGGCAGTCCGGCATCACGTCCTGAAGCTGAATCGGCTCAAGGCAATCGCCCTGCCGGTGAACGTCCAGCGCGTCTAAACCTGTCTGAAGCAGAACTTGCATTGATTGAGCAAGGTAAAGCACAACGTGGCATGGTTCGTGTCTTGCAAGCCGATGGTACTGCGAAACCAACCCCTGTATTAATCGGCTTGAATAACCGTGCGACTGCGCAAGTGCTGAAAGGTTTAAAACGTGGTGATCAGGTGGTGATTGCCGATGGTTCTGACACCTCCAATGATGCAGCAAAAAGCGGTGGCAATAGCCGTGGCCCAATGAGAATGTAAGCATGAATTCACAACAACAGCCTCTCCTCGAGGTGAAAAATCTGGTTCGTGAATTCCCTGCGGGTGAAAGCACGGTCCAGATTTTAAAAGGGGTGAATCTAGAGATTTATCCGGGTGAACTGGTGGCGATTGTCGGTCAGTCCGGTTCCGGTAAATCGACCCTGATGAACATTCTGGGTTGTCTGGACAAACCGACCACGGGTAGCTACAAGGTCAAAGGCCGTGAAACCCGGGAACTGGAAGCGGATGAACTGGCGCAATTACGCCGTGAATATTTCGGCTTTATTTTTCAGCGTTATCATCTGCTGGGCGATTTAAATGCAGCAGGCAATGTCGAAGTCCCTGCGATTTATGCCGGTGCGGATTCATCTGAACGGCATGCGCGAGCCGTCAAGATTCTGACTGATCTCGGTCTGGGTGAAAAAACCCAGAACCGTCCGAGCCAGCTCTCTGGTGGTCAGCAGCAACGGGTTTCGATTGCCCGTGCGCTAATGAATGGCGGTGACGTGATTCTGGCCGATGAACCGACAGGTGCATTGGACAAGAACAGCGGTATTGAAGTGATGCGCATTTTGCGTGAACTGAATGCCAAAGGTCATACCATCATTCTGGTCACGCATGATCATAATGTAGCGAAAAATGCGACCCGGATTATCGAGATCTCGGACGGCAATATTATTTCTGATCAGCCCAATGTTCCTGAAGTCGAAGAGCATCTGGAAAAACAGCCGCTGATCCGCAGTGAACAAAAGAAGATTTCTTCATGGCGTTCTGCAGTTGACCGTCTGGGTGAAGCCTTCCGGATGGCCTTGCTGGCCATGAATGCACATCGCATGCGGACTTTCCTCACCATGCTCGGAATCATTATCGGTATTGCTTCGGTGGTCTCGGTGGTGGCACTCGGTAATGGCTCACAAAAGCAGATTCTGGAAAATATCAGCAGTCTGGGGACCAATACCATTACCGTATTTCAGGGTCGAGGCTTTGGGGATAATTCCAGATCTTCACAGTCCAAAACCCTGATTCCGGCCGATGCCGATGCGCTAGCTGAACAACCGTATGTCGATGGCGTCAGCCCATCGGTGAATAGCAGTGTCACCGGCCGTTATAAAGAAATCGAAGCTTCAACCACGGTCAACGGCGTCAGTGAAGATTTCTTCTACGTGCGTGGCATGACTTTCCAGTCCGGTCAGCCTTTTGACCGCAGTAGCGTCATGCAACAGGCGCAAGATGTCGTCATTGACACCAATACCAAAAACACCTTCTTTAAGGATGGCACCAATCCGGTGGGTCAGGTGATTTTACTCGGGAGCGTACCGAGCCGGATTATCGGGGTGATTGACGCGCAAAAAGGCATGATGGGCAATAATGACAGCCTGAATGTCTATCTGCCGTATTCCACCGTCATGAGCCGTATGCTGGGGCAATCCAATGTGCGTAGCATCATTGTGCGGATTAAGGATGAATACCCAAGTGCGGCGGCTGAAAATGCGATTTTGAATTTGCTGGTACAGCGACATGGCGCGCAGGATGTGTTTACCCAGAATGCCGACAGTATTCGTGAAACTATTCAGCAAACCACAGCGACTATGACTTTGCTAATTTCAGCGATTGCGGTGATTTCACTGGTGGTCGGCGGGATTGGGGTGATGAATATCATGCTGGTGTCAGTGACTGAACGTACTCAGGAAATTGGGGTGCGTATGGCGGTGGGTGCACGTCAAAGTGATATTCTGCAACAGTTCCTGATTGAAGCGGTTCTGGTCTGTATCTTGGGTGGTATTTTGGGTGTGCTGCTTTCCCTCGGGATTGGCCAGCTGATTACCCATTTTGCCGGTGGTACGTTCCAAATGGCATATTCAACCACTTCGATTGTAGCTGCCTTTGTCTGCTCAAGCCTGATCGGGATTGTGTTTGGCTTTATCCCGGCACGTAATGCTGCTCGTCTGAATCCAGTCGATGCACTTTCTCGCGAATAAGGAACCTGATATGCAAATGAATTTAACCAAGCTTGCCAGTGCCCTTTTGCTGGGAAGCTCGCTGGTCGGTTGTGCCGCAGTGGTAAAAACACCGTATGAACAGCCTGCGCTTAATATGCCGGGCAGCTTTCAAAACAATAAGGTGCTTAGTCAGCAGATTCATGCCGATATTCTGGCAGATCAATGGTGGACTTTATTTAAAGATCCGCAATTAAATAATTTGGTGAATGAAGTATTGGCGCAGAATACCGATCTGGCAGTGGCCGGCATCAGTTTACAACAGGCCCGTATTCAAGCCAGACAAGCTCAAAGTCAGCAAGGCGTTCGCGTCGGTGATGCCGGACTGACAACACGTAGAAGTTTTGATTTAGAAGATGGTGATAGTTCATCGAGTTTTGGGATTAATTATCCGGGTTTAAGCTATGAACTGGATCTGTTTGGCAAACTGGCCAATCAGACTGAAGCGGCACGCTGGGAAGCACTGGCCTCTGAAGAAGACTTGCAGGCAACCGCACAAAGCCTGATTGGCACCACGGCACAATTGTACTGGCAACTGGCTTATCTGAATGAACGTTATAGTGTGGTACAGCAAAATCTGGCGACCGCGCAAAAAACCTATGATCTGGTGCGGGTGCAATATCGTGCCGGCGCAGTATCCGGTCTGGATTTAACCCAGGCGGAACAGGCAATTCAAAGTCAACAGGCGACTTTAAGCCAGATTGAACAGCAACGTGTGGAAACACGTACCGGACTCGCGGTATTGCTGCACATGCCGGTTCAACAGCTCGCGATTCAAGAGCCAAGTCGTTTACCGAATATTCAATTGCCGAGTATTCAGGCCGACTTACCGGCAAGTTTATTGTCACGTCGTCCTGACCTTCGAGCGACTGAACTGCGCTTGCGTAAGGCGCTGGCCAATAAAGATGCCAACAAAGCCAGCTACTATCCATCCATTAGTTTGACCGGTAATCTGACCACCGGTATTGGCAGCAGTACGTCCCTCTCGAATGCCCTGAAAAATCCGGTTGCAACTTTAGGTGCTGGCCTGACTTTGCCATTCCTGCAATGGAATGACATGAAACGTGATCTGCAAGTCAATGAGCTGGAATACGAAAAAGCGATTATGCAATATCGCCAGACCATGTATGAGGCCTTTGCCGATGTGGAAAATGCCTTGTCGAATCGTACTGAGCTCACTAAGCAGGTTGCATTACAGCAACGCAATGTTGAGCTGGCAGAAAGAACTGAACGCTTGACTGAAGTGCGTTATCGTAATGGTGCAGTGGCCTTGAAAAACCTGCTGGATGCGCAGGAAACCACGCGCAATGCACGGCTGTCATTGGTGCAAACCAGACAGAACCAGTACAATGCCTATGTCACCTTGATGCAGGCATTGGGTGGTAGCCCGATTAAACAATTACCTTAACAAAGCTTGATCCATAAAAAACCGCTGCCCGACAGCGGTTTTTTAGCTCGTATGATTTGAGTCAGTTTATTTCATTTGCAAATACGCATTCACATTTTTCAATAATTCAGTGGATCGCTCATGCCCGAGCAAACTGCCTTTTTCCAGCCAGTCTTGTGCGATTCCGATATCACGCTCCACGCCAATTCCCTTGATATATAAACGTCCAAGATGACTATAGGCATCTGCATTCACCTGTGCTGCCGCCTGCTGATAATACTGCACGGCTTGCTCAATATTGCTCTCAACACCTTGACCTTGCTCATAGGCTTCACCCAGAGCATTTAGCGCCACACCATTCTGCTGAGCGGCTGCTTTTTGCAGATAGCTCAAGCCTAAGGCAATATCCTGCGCAATCTGTTGCCCTTCAAGATACTTCAAGCCCAATTCTGCTTGTGCCTGGGCATGACCCAATTGTGCAGCCTGATGCAGATAGCGATTTGCCAACTCTGCATTATTGATAAACACAGGATAAATGCCTGACAGAGCTTGGTACAGGAACCATGCCGCCTCTTTCGAACCTTTCGCAACCGCCTGATTGAGGTACTGGACAGCTTTATCACGTGTCGGCAATGGATATTCAGCCAGACTATAAAACCGGCCGACGCTATAAATCAGATCCGCCTCAGACTGAGCTTCAATCTGCCAATACTGTTGTGCAGCCTTCTGAATCATTTGTGTGGCTTTATCCGTATCTTTAACTGTGCCTATACCGTTTAAATAACACAGCGCTAGCCCCATCTGCGCAGACACATCTTCAGGACTGAACTGATCAGCAGCCTGATATAACTCAAATGCTTTTTGCGGTTCATTGGCAACCAGGTGCTGCTCAAAATACAGCGCAGCAATTATGCATAAGGCAGGCGAATGCTGACTGTTGGCCCCTTCCGACCAGTAACGAAATGCCATGGTTTCATTTTTATCGACATACCAGCCATGAAAATAAGCCAGTCCGATTAAGGTCTTGGCGTGTGCATCGGCGTGATCTTTGGACTGCTGCAATAAATGCTGAAACACGCGCTGACGCTGGTCTGTATCGATACGGCCTTGCAACACACCGGCATAATAATCATAGAGACCTTTCTGGTCACCGAGACTGATACAGCGTTTAATAAATTGCAGTGATTGCGTCAGGTCTTGGGGCAGAATCTGACCATGCGCATAATCATCGGCGATTTGCTGATTGGCAGCCAAATGATCTTGCTGTGCCGCCAGAAACAGATAATGAATTCCTTGCACTAAATCTTGGGTTGTTGAATCTGCCAAATAATACTGGGCCAGCTGATACTGCGAATTGGCATGACCCTGCCCGGCATTTTGAATTAACAATGCCAGACGCTGTTTTTCTGCAGTCATCTCGTTTTGAGGCTGACCTTCGGTAGAAGAAAGTTCAGTAATACGATATTGGGCATCCAGATTGCCACGTGCTACCGCATGTCGGTACCAATACAAAGCTTTTTCCGGGTCAGCCTGTTGATACGCATCCCCTTCATGAATCTGCCCCAAATGATAGGCGGCTTCATCACTGCCCAGACGAAAGGCTTTGTCTAGATAACTAATCGCCTTTTCAGTATTCTGCTCATGTCCCAGACCTTGCAGATGCATCAGGCCCATACCTACATAGGCTTGTGGAATTTCCTGTTGCTCAGCCAGTCCCTGATAAATCTGATAGGCACGTTCATAATTCGGATGTTCCGGATCTGAACTCAAACGTGCTGCATGTTTCAGTTGAGCATCAATCTGCTCAATCCATAAATCATGTTGTACAGCCTTCGCCTGATCACGTTTCACCGGATCCGGACGTTTCCACATCCAGATCGCCAACACCCCTACCCCCAAAATCAGTACCAGCAAGAACCACATAGCTGCTCCAAAACATTATTTTTGTTCTGCAAATGAATCCTTTCATTCTAAACGCGAGTTTAAAAAAAGCACATAGATTGTGCTTTTTATTTTTAAATCAGGCTTTTGCTCTTTTACTATCGAGCTTTTTCAAGCCTTCTGCCACGGCGACCATGGCAAAGCTTGAAGTCACCACCACGGCAGAGCCATAACCACCACAGCGTAAGCCGGCACTGGCGCAGACATCGGCACTCGAAAATGGATTATCGATGGAATAGACACAGGTAATACCGAATTTTTCTTTGGGCTTTTTACAGATGCCTTTAGCACGTAACTGGACACGTAATTTGGCCAGCATCGGGTCCTGTTCGGTTTTAGATAAATCTGCAACACGAATTTTCAGTGGATCCAGTTTGCCACCTGCCCCGCCCGATACAATTAAAGGAATCTTGTTAAAGCGACAATGTAGCATCAGGGCAAATTTGGCTTTGACATCATCGATGCAATCTAAAATCAGATCCGGTGTCGGAGCTAAAATTTCTTTGATATTCTCAGGCGTCAGATAATCATCAATTAGATTGATTTTAATCCGTGGATTAATTGCACGACACCGCTCGGCCATAACTTCAATTTTTTCATGACCCAAGGTGGTACTCATGGCAGGTAACTGGCGGTTGATATTTGATGCCGCCACCACATCCATATCGACCAAGGTCAGTTCGCCAATTCCGCTACGTGCCAGAGCTTCTACTGCCCATGAACCTACGCCCCCGATACCAATCACCATCACATGACTTTTTTCATAATGGTTAAAGCTGTCTTCTCCATAAATTTTGGCAACACCAGCAAAACGGCGGTCATATTCATCATCTTGAAGCAGGTCGGTCATAGGTCATCTATAGCAATAAAAATACCGGATCATTTTAGCAAAATCCGCTTTTCTTTACCGCCACTAAATTTTTGATCGATTTAAATGACATTCAGATCGGATGAGAGCGACAACGCACTCGTAATTGATTAAAATATCAACAAATTAATTCTATGTCATTTGGCCAAAAGGAGTGGAATGTCATGCTATTTAACACCCTTTTAGGTTTGAACATGCTTTGTATCGGGCTTTATTTTTATGTTCTGATCAGCCAAAAGAACAAAAATTATTATCTCAGCATTCTCATTCGTTTAATGACATTAGGATTATTTGGCTTGGTTATTTTCGATCGTTATGAAACACAGAATCATCTGATCGTGTTATTGCTCTTGTGGGTAGGCTTTGAAAGCATGGAGCAGTTTTACGCTAGAAAAAAATCCAGTTCAGTAAAATAAAAAAGAGGCTTGCGCCTCTTTTTCATCTATCGGAATTAGTCTTTATTCATGATAAAGAAATATTGACGATAGTATTTCAGTTCCGCAATCGAATCGCGAATGTCATCCATCGCCAGATGCGAGGCATTTTTCTTGAGGCCACTCATGATTTCCGGGCGCCAGCGTTTGGCCAGCTCTTTCACTGAAGAGACATCCAGATTGCGATAATGGAAATACTGCTCCAGTTCAGGCATCAGGCGGTGCAAGAAACGGCGATCCTGACAGATCGAGTTACCACACATCGGTGAAGATTTTGGATTGACCCATTTTTTCAGGAATTCAATAGTTTGCTGTTCGGCATCCTGAGCGGTCAGTTTACTGCGACGTACACGTTCAATCAGACCAGACTGGCCATGCTGGCGAGTGTTCCACTCATCCATGGCATTTAACAGACGTGCAGGCTGATGTACCGCAAGCACAGGACCTTCTGCCAAAATATTCAAATTGTCATCGGTTACAATTGTTGCAATTTCAATAATTTGATCATTGTCTGTGTCTAAACCTGTCATTTCAAGGTCAATCCAAATCAGGCGGGTATCAGCGGTGCTGCTCATAAATGTGCAATCTTATTGGCTTTAAAAACAACTATAGTAGCAAATTAATTACATCTTGGGTGTCATTCGGGGGCTGCTTCATGCTATTTTTGCCATCTGATTTACCCGGTTTTTTTAGGATATGAATGGCCTTAATACGTAAGCGTCGTCTGACAGAGCAACAACAGCGCCGCATTCAGAAACAACAGAAAACACGTCAAGAAGATCTCGATACCTCCAGTGATCTTGAAGGTTTAGTGGTGCAACATTATGGCCGCCAACTTGAAGTGCAAGCTTTGTCTCGCCCTGACATTCACCCTGAAAAACCTGTGGTCGCCGATGGTGAGCCTGAACCTTTCTGGAAAGAGATTGAACTGGACAGCGTCTGGCGCTGTCATACTCGAACCAATCTGGATTTATTGGTCACGGGTGACCGGGTCAAATGGCAAGCCGATCCGAATACCGGTTTAGGAATTATCACCGCGATTCATCCCCGAAAATCCTTATTGACACGCCCCGACCGCTATCACAAGGTTAAACCGGTAGCGGCCAACATTTCACTGATTGTGATCGTGTTTGCACCATTGCCTGAGCCAGCGCCGGGCCTGATCGACCGTTATCTGGTGGCCTGTGCCGATGCCGATATTCCTGCATTGCTGGTGATGAATAAAGCCGATTTGTTAAAAGAAAACGATCCGATTCTGACTCTGCTGCAAGAATATCAAGATCTCGGTTATGAAGTGATGCAGACCCAATCCGATGGCGACCTGACTGCACTGTCTAATCGTCTGGAAAATGAAACGGTGGCTTTCGTCGGTCAATCTGGTGTGGGTAAAAGCACGCTGATTAATGCGATCGTGCCGGATGCCGCACAGAAAACCAATATTATTTCGGAAAACTCGGCACTTGGTCAGCACACTACGACATCAACGCGCTTGATCGGTTTTGGTCAAGGTGCCGCCCTGATTGACTCTCCGGGAATTCGTGAATTTGGCCTGTGGCATCTGACTTTAGATAAGGTACAAAGCGGCTTTCCTGAAATTGAAAACCTGCTCGGCCATTGTCAGTTCCGTAACTGTACCCATAAGCATGAAAAACAATGTGCTTTGCGTCAGGCTGCTGCCGCAGGTGAAATTTTACCGCGCCGACTGGACAGCTATTTACGTTTAATCGACGAAATCACTGAAGCACAGCAAAAAAATTAATTTTCTTAACCCTTGGCCCTTGAAGCGGTGATTTTGATCACCATATTTATGAGCTATACTCTTGGCAATTTTAAAATTGTAATTAGGTGAATTGTGGAACGTTGGTTCGAGTTTATGGGGAATCACCCCTTCTTATTTGGAACACTCGCGGTATTAGTGGTTTTGTTCTTCATTATCGAAGGTCAACGTAACGGTCGCAAAATTTCTCCGCAATCGCTGGGAATTTTAGTCAAAGCAAAAAATGCCATGCTGATTGATTTACGTGATGCCAAAGACTTCCGTGAAGGTCATATCAGCGGCAGCCGTAATATTCCATATAGCCAGATTACAAAACATGTTGAAGAGCTGAAAGCATCTGATCGCCCTTTGGTGTTCATTTGTAACCTTGGACAGGTGGCTGGTACTGCATTACAGCAGGTTGGTCATGCCGATGCCTACCGTCTTGATGGCGGCGTCAGCAACTGGAAAGCTCAAGGTTTACCTTTGGTGAAAAGCAAATAATCCACGAACAGGAGATTGATCATGGCTGAAGTTACTATTTACTCGACGACAGTGTGTCCTTATTGCGTGCGTGCAAAACAGCTACTGGAACGTAAGGGTGTGGCATATAAAGAGATTAACTTGTCTCAAGAAGCGCCTGAAGTACGTCTTGAATTGATGCAGCGTACCAATCACCGTACCGTGCCACAAATTTTTATTAATGATCAGTTCATCGGTGGTTTTGACCAACTTTATGCTTTAGAGCGTGAAGGCAAACTTGATGAATTGCTGGCTTAACCTTACTAAAATTATCACTTCATATTAAGGATCAAAAAATGAGTGAAGAACAACAAGCTCAACCACAATTGGCATTAGAGCGTATTTACACCAAAGATATTTCTTTTGAAGTTCCTGGGGCGCAAGTTTTTACCAAGCAATGGCAACCTGAGTTAAACATCAATCTTTCTTCTTCTGCAGAAAAAATTGATGAAACTCATTTTGAAGTAGCTTTGAAAGTCGTGGTTCAAGCAACCAACGAAGGTGATACCGCGTTTATCGTTGATGTGACTCAAGCTGGTATTTTCTTGGTGGATGGCGTTGAAGAAGAGCGTCTTCCATATATCCTGGGTGCATACTGTCCGAACATCCTGTTCCCGTTCCTACGTGAAGCAGTGAATGATATGGTGACTAAAGGCAGCTTCCCACAGTTGCTACTTACACCAATCAACTTCGATGCTGAATTTGAAGCCAATATGCAACGTGCGCAAGCCGCTGCTGTGGATGGTCAAGCTTAATCGTTGTCCTTTAAATCTCAAAGAGACCGCATATGCGGTCTTTTTTATTGGCTTAATGTTCCCCTCCTCTCCTTTGAGAAGATGAAAAACATTGTTTCGCCAGGGGAGAGGTAAATAAAAGTCCCCTCATCCCAGCCTTCTCCCAAAGGGAGAAGGTGACAAGCGGATTTTTATTCCGCATCTGCCATCAAATCAGCGCTCATACCAACAGTATTAAAACCAGCATCAACATACAGGATTTCACCAGTAATCCCGTTAGCCCATGGCGAGCACAGGAACAATGCAGCATTACCGACATCTTCAATCGTCACATTACGTTTTAATGGAGCAACTTTCTCATTCAGGTCAAGCATTTTACGGAATGATTTAATACCTGAAGCTGCCAAGGTACGGATTGGACCCGCAGAGATCGCGTTCACACGAATACCTTCCTGACCCAAGCTAGACGCCAAATAACGTACGCCTGCTTCTAAAGAGGCTTTGGCCATACCCATCACGTTATAGTTTGGCATTACACGCTCAGAACCTTGGTAGGTTAATGTTAGCAAACAACCTTGACGGACTTGCAGCAAAGGTTTTGCCGCGCGTGCCATTGCGATAAAGCTATAGGCACTGATGTCATGCGCAATATTAAAACCTTCACGATCCGTGATTTCGGTGAAGTCACCATCCAGCGTATGTGCCGGTGCAAAACCGATAGAATGCACTACGCCGTCCAGACCATCCCAGTGTTTGGCCAGTTCAGCAAATGCATAGTCAATTTCAGCATCTACTGCCACATCACAAGGAAAAACCAGTTTCGAACCAAACTGTTCAGCAAAGTCATCTACCCGCTTTTTCAGCTTTTCATTTGGATAAGTAAAAGCCAATTCAGCACCTTCACGATGCAATGCTTGAGCAATACCAAAAGCAATCGATAATTTACTCGCAATGCCCGCGATCAAGAAGCGCTTACCCGCCAAAAGTCCTTGTGCCATGTGAATCTCACCTAAAAAAATGTATATGGCATGATGCCAAGTCTGGAGCATTTTAGAAATTGCATAATGCACCTTTTTTTCTATTTATGATGAACTGGGAATTTAAGACCGAGTTAAGAGCGTTAACTTAAATGGCCAGATGCAAGGCCTGATGAGTATTTTGCCAGAGCTGTTCAGCCAGTTCCTCTTTGTGCATATGCAGGCTCTTTGCCAGTCCTTGCAGCACATAAGGTAAATTTGCAGGTGTATTTCGGGTACGTTGCTCGGTCGAGCTTTGACAACAGAGTGGCGTCATATCCGGACAGTCAGTTTCCAATACCAAATGTTCTGGTCCGACATACTGCACCACTTGATGAAGTTTTTTGGCATTTAGATTGGTGATTTGCCCGGTGATGCCCAGTTTGAATCCCAGCTTGATAAAAGCCTTGGCTTCCTCAATCCCACCACCAAAGGCATGCGCAATGCCGCCCTGTTTAAACTGCTGCTGTTTTAAAATCTGCAAAACCTCCGCATGCGATTTGCGGATATGCAGCAAAACCGGCTTATCAAATTGCTGTGCCAGTTCAAGCTGTGCAGCAAAAAAATCTTTTTGCTTCTGAAAAATTTCCGCCTGTTTGTGCTGTTTTAAAAAGGTATCCAGACCGATTTCGCCAATGGCAATACAATGCTCATTTTTAAGCAGCTGTTCCAGCTCCTGTAAATGATCAGTCTGATGCTGTTCAATATAAAATGGATGCAAGCCCGGGGCTAAATGACTTTGCGGTGCATTTCCCAGGTCATTGATAAAGTCGTGAGTTCCTAACAGATCAGCAAAACGGTTTTGCAAAAAACCAATTAAAACCAGATGCTCGACACCTGCCACTTTTGCCGCATACGCCAACTGTTCCCGATCAGGATCAAAATCGGGAACATCAAAATGGGTATGCGTATCAAACAGTTTCAAGGTCATTTGGCTTTTGCAGCAGATGCTGGCTGTGCCTCAGAGGCAGCTTTTTCAGTTTTAGGCAGATATTCAGGTTTCAGCACACCTTGTAGCTGCTCATAAGGAATCATTAAACGTGGCAAGCCAACCACATATGGCCCAATTTCATATTCGGCATATTGCAAGACCAGACCTTGTTGAGCCAGATAGAAATTATCGGTGAGTTTGAACTTCCAGGCCTGCTCATATTCCGCCACATCTTTGGCCAGTTTGGACTCTACCACCCAGTTTTTAAACGCGTCATAAGCACGCGCTTCCAGTTGAGCTTTCTGTTTGGCTGCAATAATGTCATCCAGTTTGACCAGTTTTTTCTGCTCCAGATCAAAATTATAATAGGTCTGTGCAGATGCGCCGTGTGCGCCTCCTAGATAATAACTGCTGTTCAGAACCACGGTCGCCAACGGATCACCTGAATTCAGAATCTTGGGCTTAATCATCAGGCTAATACTATGACTGGCACTCAGGGCCTTGAGTTCCTTATCCAGATTCAAGAAAGTCTGCATATAGGGCTGGGTTTGCTGCTCAAGCTGCTGTTTCGGTGTGGTTACTGTGGCCAAAGCCGCTTTGGGTTCAGAGGCGGCAACGTCTGCTTCGCTGGCAGCGCTCACTTTTGCCGGTTCAATCGCATCAACAGACAGGATATTTTTCAACTGTTGCAGAATCTGCTGATCGATCCATTCATCAATAAAGCTTTGATTACTATTCAGGCGTTCGATCGAGATTTCCGGACAGCTTTTGTCTTCACATTCTGGAATCGCCAGCTTGAGCTTTTCAGTATCGCCGTTCAGTTTAAGTGCTTCAGCTTCGGCTTGTACCACCTCGGAAGCACTTGATTCTTCCGGCTCATTACTCTTCGGCTGGCAGGCACTCAGCAAGATCGCTGATGCAAGGATGGATAGACAAAAGATATTCTTGTATTTTGGCATTCATTCACCTTTTTGGAACCTGTATGCTTGCAGGAGCACGCGCTTTAAAACATATGCTGATAGATATCAGCTTTCAAGACCTGTTGTGTTTGTTGTTTTGTTAAATAAATATCCAGTTGCTTGGCATCTTTGCTGATTTCATGACTGCGAAAATGCAGCCCAATACCTTCCTGATCAAAGAACCAGTCAGCCTGTCCCCAATACAGTTTTTTCGGTGCCTTC
Organism: Acinetobacter lwoffii; assembly: GCF_024129715.1. Classification (GTDB taxonomy): domain Bacteria; phylum Pseudomonadota; class Gammaproteobacteria; order Pseudomonadales; family Moraxellaceae; genus Acinetobacter; species Acinetobacter lwoffii_U. The sequence continues at coordinate 16,749 of NZ_JAMXXM010000008.1, read as the reverse complement.
TGCTGAACTTGCGGATCATTTTCTTTGAGCCATGTCTCATAGGCTTGCTGAATAATCTGATCCATTACTAACTGTTGCTTAGGATCGATAATATCCAGTGGAGTCAGCATTTTCTGCTGGCGACGATCAGCCACAAAAAAATAATAGCGCTCATGCACGCTGACATTTTCCTGTTTGGTATCGACCCCGATCTGCATCAATACATATTGATTGCGCTGGTAAGGAATGCGGGTATATAGCGATAATTCATAAGCCTTGTTCAAATTGAGCTGCGCCTGCCAGGCATCCGATTTTTTTACATAGGCATTGATGGCCTGCTGTAAATTCATGTCCTGTTTCAAGCCGATTTGATCCTGGATCACTTTGGCCTGCTGCTTTTCAATCCATTGGTTCATCCATGGATCAACCGTATGCAAGGTCTGAATATCCAGATTGATACAGTTTTTATTTTCACAAAATGGCAAGGCAATTTTAGCCGGCTGCTCTTGAATATTCAGATAAGGCAAAACATCTGCGGTCTGCTGAGCTGCGGTCATTTTCTCATTTTGCGGAGTATTAACAGGCTCTTTTTCGCTTTGATCACAGCCACTCAGGACAAGACTTAAACCAATCACAGAACCGAGGACGACTTCCTTGCTGAGCTTCATTCTCTTTGCTATATCTATCGAGTTATTAATTGCTTAAATGTAGCATAAAATAAAACAGCTTCCGGAGAAGCTGTTTGATATTTTTAAACTTTAGCTGCGAAGCCTGAAATTTTAGTGTTCACGCGTATTGTGGAACACGATGTCCGGATAACGTTCTTGCATGAGCTGTAAATTCACTCGGCTTGGCGCAAGATAAGTTAAATGACCACCGCCATCGACAGACAACTGGTCATGGGCTTTTTTCTTGAATTCGTTGAATTTCTTCTCGTCATCACAAGATACCCAACGCACTGTGTTGATACTGACCGGTTCGTAAACACAATCAACCTTGTATTCTTCTTTCAGACGGTAAGCCACCACTTCAAACTGTAGCACACCCACCGCACCCACGATCAGGTCGTTGTTATTCTGCGGCATGAATACCTGGGTCGCGCCTTCTTCTGAAAGTTCTTTCAGACCTTTTTGCAACTGCTTGGATTTTAATGGATCCTTCAAGCGGACACGACGGAACATTTCCGGCGCAAAGTGCGGGATACCGGTGAACTGAAGTTTCTCACCCGAGGTAAATGTATCGCCAATCTGGATGGTGCCATGGTTATGCAGACCAATAATATCACCCGGCCAAGCTTCTTCCAGATGCTGACGATCACCGGCCAGGAAAGTTAAGGCATCGCTGATGCGTACATCTTTATCCAGACGCACATGCTTCATCTTCAGGCCTTTTTCATACTTGCCTGAACAGATCCGCATGAAAGCAATACGGTCACGGTGTTTCGGATCCATATTGGCCTGAATTTTAAAGACAAAACCGGTGAAGCCTTCTTCATCCGCTTCTACCACACGATCTTGGGTCGGATGGGCTTTAGGAGATGGCGCATATTGACTGAAAGCATCCAGAACATGGTCGACACCAAAGTTACCCAAGGCTGTACCGAACAACACAGGCGTTTGACGACCGGCCAGGAATTCTTCACGGTCTAAAGGCTCATTGGCCATTTGTACCAGTTCCAGCGATTCTTCAAATGCCGCCCAAGCCAACTCACCGACTTTCTCGCGAAGATCAGGATAGTCATAACCATCACGCACTTCGATCTCAGTAATGACTGAACCGAAACCGGCTTTATACACGTAGAATTTTTCTTCGATTAAATTAAATACACCGGCAAAATCACGGCCAGTACCGAGCGGCCAGGTGATCGGGACACATTTAATTTTCAGAACGTTTTCGATTTCATCCAGAAGCTCAAGCGGTTCACGGATTTCACGGTCCATTTTGTTGACGAAGGAGATGATCGGTGTATCGCGCATCCGACACACTTCCATCAGTTTAATGGTTCGGTCTTCGACACCTTTTGCACCATCAATCACCATCAACGCCGAGTCTACTGCGGTCAAAGTACGATAAGTATCTTCCGAGAAATCTTCATGTCCCGGGGTATCCAGAAGATTGATCATCTTGTCTTTAAAAGGAAATTGCATCACCGAGGTCGTGATCGAGATACCACGTTCTTTTTCCATTTCCATCCAGTCCGATGTTGCGGCCCGGTCAGATTTACGGCTTTTTACCATCCCGGCCACCTGAATAGCCTGACCCCATAACAGCAATTTTTCTGTCATGGTGGTTTTACCGGCATCGGGGTGGGAAATAATAGCGAACGTACGTCGCTGGGCGACTTGTGCCGCCAGTTCTTGCTTAAAGCTCATGAAATATACCTACTGCTCAATGCACAGCATTCGAGATCAAATTCGATCAATATGAAAAAATTGGCGATATTGTAGCAGAGTTTCAGTGTGGTGTTCCGTGAGCCATGTCGTCTATCCTGACGCTCAATCAATTAGAGCGTTATTAATGAAATTGTAAACTTTCTAGTCGTTGTTCATCTACCGGCAAGCCCAGTAAAAAGCCTTGTAACTGTTCACAACCCAGTCGGGTTAAAATTTCCGCTTGCGCTTCTGTTTCAACGCCTTCTGCAGTCACCACCAAGCCCAGTTTTATGGCCAGCTGAATAATGCTTTCCAGAATCATTTCTTCTTTGGAGCCGACTGCCAGATTTTTAATAAATTCACGGTCAATTTTTAATTCATCTACGGCAAAATTCTTTAAATAAAGAAAACTGGAATGTCCCGTACCAAAATCATCAATCGCCAAACGGATGCCCATTTGTCTTAAGCGCTTAAAGCTGCGCATACTCACATCAATGTGATGCATGGCAGTCGACTCAGTAATCTCGATCATTAAATGCTGAGGACTGATTTTATATTGGGCAAACAACTTTTCCAAGGTACTAAACAGATGCTTATGTTCAAATTGTACCGCAGACAAATTGACCGCGATAGGGAAAAATTCAGTATGTGTCCGTTGCCATTTTTGAATCTGCTGACAGGCCAGTTCCAATGCCCAATAGCCCATTTGAATAATCAATCCAGTTTTTTCAGCCGCATTGATAAACAGATTCGGGCCGAGCAAACCAAACTGGGGATGGTTCCAGCGAATTAATGCCTCTACCCCACACAAGCTACGATCCTTGGTCCGAAACTTGGGCTGATAAAACAGCACAAACTGCTGCTCTTCCACGGCTTTATATAGGTCATTAATCAGGGTGCTTTGGCTTTTACTTTCATCCTGGTCGGTAGAGTAATTAAAGACTGAATAGGTATTGCGCCCCTGATACTTGGAACTCAGCATGGCGGCATCGGCATTGACCAGCAAATCCTGTAAATTTTTGCCGTGTTCGGGATACATGGCAATGCCAATACTGCCCGAGATATGAATACTCTTGCCTTCAATCAGGAAACTTTCCTGAATCAGTTCAAGAATCTGTTCTGACATTTTTGCAGCTTTGGCGACAGAGGTATTTTCCAGCACCAGCAGAAATTCATCCCCACCAATTCTGAGCAGCTTGGAATGATGACCCAATAACTGATGAATCCGTGTGGTCAACTGAATCAGCAACTGATCACCGACCAGATGGCCAAACACATCATTGACCGCCTTAAAACGATCCAGATCGATATATAAAAAAGCAATTTCATGCTGCAGTTCGGACTGACCTGAAAACAGCAGATTTGCATATTCAGCAAGATATAAACGGTTAGGCAATTTGGTCAGATTATCCTGAATGGTCTGATTTTCAATTTGTTGATTCGCCCATGCAAGCTGACGGTTGCGTAATCCCACACGCAGTTCGGATACGACGATACACATCAGCGTCACCAACAACAATCCGCTCATAAGTACCACGGCCAGAAACAGCTGATCATGAGCCTGAACTAATTCCGGTGACTGTTGCACATGGGCGGCAGTAAAATTGAATGCCATCATGCTAATAGAGTGCATGCCAAAGATGCCAAGTGCGATCACACCTAATACGAGAACTGATCGGAAAAATGACCAGGTACTTCTGGTACTTAACCAGAGGATAAACATAGAGGCAATACATATCACCAGAACAGACAGAAGCAGTGCCCCCCAATCCAGCTCGTATTTATTCAGCACAAAATTTGCGGTCAGCCCAATAAAATGGATCAACCAGATAAATAGGCCCAATAGCATGGCAGTTAGCATTAAACTGAAGGTTTTAAAGTTTGACTGCGAAGTGCCTGAAGTAAATTTTTTAATCCGTGCGATGAGAGAGCAAGCGACCAATGCAGAAACAACGGACCCGATGACTAGACCAATATCATGCTGAATATCAATCATATAAAATGTTCCCCATCGGTGATCATTTTTATTATTCTCTGCACTGATATTTCCATTTTCACCCGGTCAAATTTGAACTCAGTAAAATCTCAAGGCTGACCATCCATGCAAGCCAATTGGTCTGCAACAATATCCAGTCTTAACTAAAATTTAGAATTTATATTTCTTTCTTTTGAAGTTGAGAATTGCCCCTAAAATCTGACTCAACATAAAAATAAAATATGACTTATATATTAGAAGTGTTTCAAATTTAAGCAAATATTTAGCTTCATTTTTTTAGCTCATTTATTCGATCACCATCACAATTTTTTTCTTTTTATTTAGACAGATAGCACTTCATAGCAAAATTTTATTTGGTCTTTTGTGCAGATTTTCAAAATAAAAAAATAGCCAGTCGAAACAGGCTATTTTTATCAACGATGAATGAGGCTAAAACTTAGGGTTTCGCCTGTAATTTGGCATAGTCCAGTAACACATTTGCCGCTTCAATCACAAACGCTTCTTCTTCAGGTAGAGCCGGACGTTCTTTGGCCTTCATCTTGGCACGTGTTTCAATCAAGGCATCCAGTGAAGCCTGATAACTTTCCCAGTTTGGATAAGGTTTCAGACCTGTTGCAGCACGACGAGTGTTTTCTGCGTCCAGCGTTTTTTGCTCCATGGCAATCAACTCAGCTTTACGCTGTTGCAAGTCCAGTACCTGACGTTTCTCTTCTTCGGCTTTCTTCATCACGGCCTTACGCTGTTCTAAATACTTGAACTGAGAATCCAGTGTGACCCGTTGCTGAGAAAGTTTAGCCAATTCAGGAACGTATTTCTGTACTGCACCTTCACGTTTAAATGGTGCCGTTGGAATGGTATCCCACTGCAAGGCATTTTTAGCCTTACGCTCGCCAAACTCCTCGTTATAAATATCGACCAGTTTAATGTCCGGAACGACCCCTTTATTCTGGGTACTGCCACCGGTCACACGGTAGAATTTACGCTGCGTCAATGTCGCCTGACCATGCGCCAAACTATCCAGTTGCACCTGTGCTGTACCTTTACCGGTGGTGGTACTACCAATCACAATCCCGCGTTCATAATCCTGAATCGCAGCAGAGTAAATTTCACTGGCCGATGCAGAGGCAAGATTCACCATCACTGCCAATGGACCCGCATAAGTTTGTGCACCACCATCATCATCTTCAAAGACGCTGACATTACCATTGCCATCACGGATCTGCACCACTGGGCCAGACTTGATTACTTGCCCTAGCATACGTGCCACTTCTTCCAGTGAACCGCCCGGGTTATTCCGCAAATCGACAATAATTCCGGCAACATTCTTCGCTGCCAGCTCTTTCAAGGCCTTGTTGGTATCTTCAGACACCGAACGATAATCGGTACCGGCACGGCGTGCGCGATAGTTCAGGTAGAACGACGGAATTTCGATCACACCATATTTATATTTCTTGCCATCGCGTTGAATGTCGACCACACGTGTACGCACACCGGCATCTTCTTCCTGAATCACGTCACGGGTAATAGTCACATTACGTGCCTGCCCCATGGCAGCACCCGCACCGAGTAAGCGTAAAGTGACTTTCGTGCCACGTTTACCACGAATCAGACCGACAATTTCATTACTTGGCCAGCCAATGACATCGACCATCTGTTCGCCGTCTTGGGCCACACCAATGATACGATCACCTGATTTCACCTGACCAGATTTGCTGGCCGGACCACCTTCAACGATGGTTTCAATCTTGGTGTAATCTTCATTACCACGTTCCGGACGAATCGATACGCCGACGCCTTCCAGCTGTAAAGTCGTCTGGCGATTCAGCTCCATCGCATCGACAGGCGGGAAGTAATTACTGTGCGGATCATAAGTCAGCATCATCGCGTTCAGTGTCTTATCAAGCACATCATCGCTCTTGATGCGGCTGAGACGTTCCAGCTGACGGGTATAACGCTTGGTTAAGGTTTGCGCAGGCGTCAGATCTTCAGGACCCGTGAGGTCTTGTCCATTGGCCAATTCCGGATTGGCTTTCAGAGCTTTCTGCTTGGCCAATTCCTCTTCTTTACTGATGGTCAGATTGATCAGCTGAGACACCAGCATTTTTGACCAGTGCGCGCGCTGTTCAGCTTCAGTTTTAAAGAACGGTGCTTTTTCACGATCCGTTTCGATATAAACATTTGGCTGATTCAGATTCTGCGGTTTTTTCAGCTCATTCAACATGTAGGTGTAGAACTGGTGCAATCGCTGTTGATATTGCGCATGCATTTCATAAGGACCAGACAAATTGCCGGCTTTCAGATTGGCACCAAAATTGGCACCATAGCGTTTCTTATAGTTTTCAACTTCTGGAGCCAGAAACAGACTGTGCTCCGGATCAAGACTATCAATATAGAAATCAAAAATACGCTGCGAAGTTTGGGCATCCAGACGCATATTTAAATAGTGCTGACGGTCAACCAGGGTTGCCAGCTGACGTGACACCAGCGCCTGCTCTTGAGATGGCTGAATTGCTTTACTGACCACTTCATTACTATTGGCCGCAATCGCATCATTCACTACATGGGTAAAAAATAATCCACCTGTCGCAATCGCAACTGCGCAAGCTATAGTTTGAAATTTCATAAATAATTCGTACTTCCTTGGCCTAGAGACCAATGTGACCGTGTTGCTTTTCGACCAGAATTTAACGTATTCAGCATCTTAAACAACTTAATATGTTTATGTCGTGTAGTTTTATCATATTCTGTGCTGACAAAGTGTAGCAAATCATTGCAGAATTCAGGTATTGTTTTCTCCGAAAAACTCTAAAACGGATTCCGCATATGATTGGCGCATTGATGCTCGACATCGCAGGCACAACCCTCACTCAAGAAGATATTGAACTATTAAGTGCGCCGCAAGTCGGTGGAGTGATTTTATTTGGTCGCAATATCGAATCTCCCGCCCAAGTCCGTGCTTTGACCGATCATATGCGTCAGGTGCGTCCTGATATTTTAATTGCAGTGGATCAGGAAGGCGGTCGTGTACAGCGTTTAAGACAAGGCTTTACCCTGCTGCCTGCCATGGGGAAATTTGGCGAACTTTATACGAGCGATCCACAGCGTGCCCTTGAACTGGCTGAAAAATGCAGCTGGCTGATGGCGACTGAAGTGCTGGCTGTTGGCATTGATTTCAGCTTTGCACCGGTACTGGACTTGAATGACATCAGTGATGTGATCGGTGATCGTAGCTTTGCCCAAAATATTCAGGACATTATTCCACTCGCCAGCGCATTTCTAAAAGGTATGAAACGTGCCGGTATGGCTTCAACTGGTAAACATTTCCCAGGTCATGGCTCTGTTAAAGCAGACTCGCATGTTGCTGCAGCAATTGATACGCGCTCCTATGCAGAAATCCAGCAAAAAGATATGCAAACCTTTATCCAGTTACAATCACAACTGGATGCACTGATGCCGGCTCATGTCATCTATAGCCAGGTTGATCCAAATCCGGCAGGCTTCTCAGAATTCTGGATTCAGAAAGTTTTACGTCAGGAGCTGGGCTTTGACGGTGTCCTGTTCTCGGATGATTTAAGCATGCAGGCAGCATGTGTCGCAGGCGGTGCCGATGCCCGAATTCAGGCCGCCCTTAAAGCTGGTTGTGATATGGGGCTGGTCTGCAATGATCGTGCGGCACAATGTATCGCACTGGAAGGAATTGAAAATCTGCCCCTCCCGAACCAGCAACGCCTGGAACGCATGCGCGGCAACATCCCGGACATCCAGATTGGTGACGAACTGGATCTGGGTGAAGAATGGCGCGAGATCCGTGATGAAATACTGGCGTTCAAACAGCAGATGAGCTAAAGCTTTTTAAATCCAATCAATAGGAAAAAGGGACACGACAAAGTGTTCCTTTTTAATTATAGTAATGAAAAGGTTACACAATTATTTAATCAATTTAAAAATAACAATAAGGTCAGAATAAATATGACAGACTCACTTTCGCAACATCGCCATATTTCTTTTACGGCGCACTATACCGGCTATATCTGGTATCAAATGGGGATCTCACATCCAGCCTTTGCTACATCCAAAGGTAAGTTTCTGGCCAAACTACTGCATCCCCTTGAATCCTGGGCAGAGCGCCATGTCGGCGGTAGTATGCGTACGACACTTAAGCAGCGCCATCAGATGATTGATGAGCATTTGTGTCAACTAATTGAGCAACACCCCCAACTTCAGGTTCTTGAAATTGCCTGCGGCCTATCTCCACGCAGCTGGAATTTCAGACAGAAATTTCCCGAGATTAATTATCGTGAACTGGATCTGCCGGATATGGCCAAGATCAAGACCCAGGCTTTACAGCAAATTGATCAGCATGCACCTGAAGTTCTGACTGCCGATATTTTTAGTGAAGAGCTGGACTGTATTTTTCAGATGTTTGACCGCAACCAGCCCTTGGTCGTCATTAGTGAAGGACTGATTAATTATTTTGATCAGCGTATGTTAGGTATTCTGATGCAAGGTATTACAGAAAATGCGCAGTATTTCCCGGCAGTTCACTATCTCAGCGATATTTATCCCGAACCGGTGAAAAATAAACTGGCGGATTTTATCTGGAGCAGTAGCCGTCTGCTTAAATTCATGTCTCGTAGTGCGTTCACCTTTCATTTTAAATCCCCCCAAGAACTGCAGCACTTTTTTCAAGATGCAGGATTTGACCAGGTTGAGGTACAACAACCACAACGTTATTTTGCCGAGCCTCGTCAGCCAAACCCGGCACCAGAACAAGATGAACATTTAGGTGATCTGGTCTGGATGATTCATGTAGTGAAAAAAAACAGCGTTTAAGCACGCTGTTTTTTATGGTGATGTTTTTTTAAATTGCTGTATCAAATACTTCAGTTTGTGAAAGTACTTTTTGCATTTGTACAAAGCGTAATAAGCGTTCTGCGACTTCAAAACTGCCATGTTTGAATAAGGCACGCAGCTGGGTGTCATCCTGTTCAAAGATCAGGCACTCAATCTGAAATTCCCCAACTTCATCTTCCAGATGCAAGGCCAGATCACGTGGATAAGCTGTTGCGCATACTGCCTGTTCTACATCTAACTCCAGCAATACCCCAAAGAAATTCATGTCCACGATCTCTGCTTTTAAAATGAGATCAGAATGACGATGACTGAGGAAACGCTGTGAATCTTGCACCTGAATCCGCTCTTCACCGCGACGTTCAAGCTGCTGTATCTGCTCAGGGCTAAACGGAATAATTCCCGGCAACTGATCGACCGGTTCATCACGTAAGAAGGTTGCAAACAGATGCATGGTTTCTTTACGACGTTGTAACTGCGGTACATGATCGGCGCCTGCAATTTGTACATACTGCATATTCGGACATTGCAGGGCAAAATTGGCATTCTCATGTGGCAAGGTAAAACTGTCATATTGCCCACATGCCACCAGCACTTTGCACTGTGGAATCGGCACATTGGTCAGACGCAATAAACGGTTGCAATTGATATCATAACGATCCTGTTCGGTGGCCGTAAATTCCGCCATCTGTTTAAAGAACAAACGCTTTGCAGTCGGTGACATCCGGGTTTCTGTTAAACGTGCATGATTCACCAGGTACAAAATGACGGCCTGACCAAATTCATCCATACGCTGTTCTTTCATTAGATGCAAAGACTCTTCCAGCAGCATCCGCCAGCTTTTACGGGTTTTCTGCATCACACCCATCAGGATCATCCGATCGACCAGTTCAGGACGCTGATCTGCCAAACAGGAAGCCACCACTGAACCCAAGGACATGCCTAGAATTGCCACTTGCGGCAGCTGCATCTGTTCCAGCCAGCGCCCCAGCATCGCAGCAAGGTCTTCAAGCTCCAGTGTTCCGGCAGACAGCCCCGTATCGACATTACTAATCTGCTGGTTGGCCCCCATGGACGGTAGGTCAATCAGAATGATGGGACCTGCATCAAAAAGCTGTTCTACACAGTATTTGTAGGAATTAAAATTCTGGAAAGCTCCCCCAATAATCACCATGGGTCTTAAATGTAAGGTATCCGGACGGGCGATCGCCATATATTCGATTTTCCAGCCCTCCATCCAAGTCGTACGTGGCGGCTGCTTAAAACTGTGCTTATCATAAAGATCAAAAAAGCCCTTATGGCTAGGTTGTTCCAATACATGGGCATCCATATGAATGATGGAATTCATATTCCTTTTCCTCCGTCCTTGCCTTATTTTTATTGTGCAAGTCATGCTTAACAGATCTTATATTTCAGGCGCATTCCGGTGTGCCTGAACACGCATCCTGCTCTTTAATAGTTATAAATGACATCAATGTCGCGTGTTTCATTCTATACAGAGCTGCTTTTCACAAGCAACCGCTTGATTGACCACTTATCTGCTTTTAAACAGAAAACAATTTCAAAATGTTTAGAAGTCTGCGAAAACGGATGATTTTTAACAGATGGGCTTCATTGTGCAGCAACAGGCTGTTAATATCGAAATGAAATTTCTAAGTGATCAAACCGCTATGCAAGAGTCTATTGAACAATACATGCAAACGGTAGGACAGCAGGCACGCCAGGCTTCTCGCATTTTGGCTCGCGCGTCCACCCAAACTAAAAATAATGCGTTATCCGCTATTTATACGGCTTTGGAAAATAGCCAGGCTGCTATTTTGGCTGCTAACCAGAAAGATATGACCAAGGCGCATAACAACAATCTGGACTCAGCCCTGCTTGATCGCTTAGAACTCAACCCCGCACGCTTTAAAGGTATGTTACAGGGCCTTAAAGATGTCATTGGCCTGAAAGATCCGATTGGTGAAATTAGTGATATGGCTTATCGCCCATCCGGGATTCAACTGGGCAAGATGCGTGTGCCTTTGGGTGTGGTCGGCATGATCTACGAGTCACGTCCTAACGTCACGTTGGAAGCTGCATCACTCGCACTCAAATCAGGCAATGCCATTATTTTACGGGGTGGCTCAGAAGCTCTGGAATCAAATCAGGCCATTGCTGTCGCGATTCAGCATGGCCTGAAAGTCGCAGGCTTGCCTGAGGCTGCCGTACAAGTGGTAAACACGACTGACCGCGCTGCTGTTGGCCAGTTGATTACCATGACCGAATATGTGGATGTGATTGTGCCTCGTGGCGGCAAGAGTCTGATCGAACGGATTACCGAGGAAGCACGTGTGCCGGTCATTAAACATTTAGATGGCAACTGTCATGTTTATGTGGAAGCACAAGCGGACTTGTTGAAAGCCTTGCCGATTGCGCTCAATGCCAAAACCCATCGCTATGGCGTATGTAATGCCATGGAAACCCTGCTGGTCGATGAAAAAGTCGCTGAAGAATTCTTGCCACGCATCGCGGAGCTTTACCAAGAGAAAAAAGTCGAACTTCGTGGTTGCCGGGAAACCCAGCGTATTCTTGGAGATGCAGTAATTACAGCCACTGAAGAAGATTGGTATATCGAGTATCTGGGTCCTATTCTGGCGATCAAAGTCGTTTCTGGTATAGAAGAAGCCATTGAGCACATTAACAAATATGGCTCGCATCATACCGATTCCATTATTACTGAAAACTACAGTCTGGCTCGCGAATTTCTAGCGGGTGTAGATTCAAGTTCGGTCATGATCAATGCCTCTACCCGTTTTGCAGATGGTTTTGAATATGGCTTAGGCGCAGAAATCGGGATTTCGACCGATAAAATCCATGCTCGTGGCCCAGTCGGACTTGAAGGCCTAACTTCACAGAAATGGATTGTCTTTGGTGATGGTCAGATTCGTCAATAAGTATTGAGATTGCTAACTTAAAAACAGCCTCATTTATGAGGCTGTTTTTTTATGGACAGAAAAATTGACACTGAAATAGATGAATTAGAACCTTCCGGTCATTTTATTGATGAATCTCTTTATAGAATTGTATGTAAAAACAATATTTGCCTTTTCAGGCGCTAAACTAAAGAATTAATCTGTTCTAAAATTAAATTTAAGCAGAGTTTAGTATTCTTATTGATTATATTTTCAGCATCATTTTATTTATAAATGAAAAATATGAACTGATAAATTTTAGTTATTATTGTTAAATCGGTCGATAATGCTTAAGTCTAATCTGCTAAAGTCTATCTAGGACAGAAAAAAAACAAATGTTAAAACATATTCATTGATCTGGATTGCTGCTTCATTGCCCGCAATTGGGTCAAGCAAATGGACGAGAATTTTAATTAAAAATTGGGTAATCAATCGTGTCTAAATCAGTATTAGTTATTAATTGTGGCTCTTCTTCAATCAAGTTTGCATTACTTCTTGAGGAGCAGAATTTCCGTATTCATGGTTTAGCTGAGAACTTAGGCACAGAGAATGCTCGCATTAAAGGTGTGACAGTTGGCAATGAGCCGGTCGATATCCACATTCCATTTGCTGACCACAAAAAAGCACTCGAAGTCGGTCTGGAACGTCTAGCCAACTACCGTCCGGATGCGATCGGTCACCGTGTGGTACATGGGGGCAGCCTGACCAAGGCTGAACTGATCAATGATGAAATTATTGAAAAAATTCGTGAAGCAACACCGCTTGCGCCATTACACAATCCGGCTCATCTGATTGGCATTGAAGCTACCAAACGTTTATTCCCGGAATTACCACAGGTGGCGGTATTTGATACTGCCTTCCACCAAACCATGCCAGCGCATGCTTATCGTTATGCCCTGCCGAAATTCTTATATACTGCTCATGGTGTGCGTCGCTATGGTTTCCACGGGACTAGTCATGCCTATGTTTCAGAGCGCGGTTCTGAACTGGCAGGCAGTTTCAAACAAGGTGGCTGGTTAACCGCGCATTTAGGTAATGGTAGCTCGACCTGTGCCGTTTGGAATGGGAAAAGTGTAGATACCTCAATGGGCTTAACCCCGCTTGAAGGCATTGTTATGGGCACACGCAGTGGCGATGTCGACCCAAGCCTGCATAGCTTCCTGGCGAAAAACCTGGGTTGGGATATTTATAAAATTGACAAGATGCTGAATAGCCAAAGTGGTCTTTTGGGCTTGTCTGACCTGTCGAATGACATGCGTACCCTGATTGAAGCTTCAGAACAAGGCAATGAAGATGCCACACTGGCGATTGAAGTATTCTGCTACCGTTTAGCTAAGTCTCTGGCAGCGTTGAGCTGTGGTCTGCCACGTCTTAATGGTCTGTTTTTCACTGGTGGCATTGGCGAAAACTCTGCATATATCCGTGAAAAGACCATGACTTACCTGCCTCATTTTGGTTTCAATCTGGATAAAAACGCCAACAATGAATTGAAACGCGGTACCGAAGGCCGAATCGATTCAGGCACAGGCCCACAAATCTGGGTAGTGCCAACAGATGAAGAAGGCCGTATCGCACAAGAAGTTCAAAGTGTTGTTGAACTTGAAGTGGAGCGCAATACTGCAAAAAAGTCTAAAGCTGAGGTAACGCCTGCATAAGCAGGCTTAGCCACTTTTTAACTGATTTTTATTATTCTGCGACTGACATAACTTATGAAAACAATTTTATTGGTTCCCACTGGGGAAGGCGTAGGCTTAACTTCTGCATGTTTGGGCCTGATTTATGCACTGGAATGCCAAGGGGTAAAAGCTGGTTTCCTGAAACCTTTTGCTCAGGAATTGAATGAAATCGAAGACCGCACCACGGCTTTGTATCGTCATATTTCTCAAAGTGAAACGGTGGAACCCATCCGTTATAGCAAAGTCTTGCAGCAGATCAATCTGGGTGAACAAGATGAATTGCTTGAAGAAGCGGTACGTTTGCATCGTCAAATTGCCAAACAGCATGACCTAATTATTGTCGAAGGTTTGTTGCCAAATACTCAGGACAGTTTTGCCGATGATTTGAATGCTTCACTGGCACAAGCTCTTGATGCCAAAGTTATTGTGGTCAGCAATGCCAATATTCAGCAGCCAAGCCAAACCGCAGACAAAGTTGAACATCAGCTGCGTAATTTTGGTGGCGCTAGCTCTACCCGCCTTGCGGGCATCATGTTGATGCGCACCAAGGGTCTGCCTGAAGAATCTGCGCAGATTCCTGTCACACTGAATCCGGATTTACGCCTCAAAGCTGAAACTGCAGAATTTATTACAGCTATTCAGCAGACGCATCCGCATATTGGCTCTGAAAAATTACCAGTGATTGGCTTGGTGCCTTTCAGTAAAACCTTAAGTGTGCCTCGCATGTCTGATCTGGCAGCCCATATTTCTGCCTACTGGATCAACGAAGGCGAAGCCAAACAGCGCCGTGTGCAACACAGCAGTCTGATTTCAGCCAATATTGAACATGAACTGCATAAGTTTGTAGCTGGCGAATTAATTATTAGTGCCTCTGACCGGATTGATGTGTTACTGGCAAGTAGTCTGGCCAGCAGTAATGGGATTCCTTTGGCCGGTCTGGTGCTGACTGAACATCAACAGCCAAATGATTATGTGCTGGAATTCTGTCAGGCTGCCATCAAGCAAGGTTTGCCAATCCTACATACGCCACTCAGCACATTTGAAACCGCACAAAAACTGGCAAATCTCAGCAATGAAATTCCAGTGGATGATACCGAACGTGCAGATCAAGTGACGCGTTTTGTTTCAAGCCATATCAATCCGGAATGGCTGAATCAAATGTTGAATGGGTCTTATAAGCCACGTTTGTCACCTTCTGCTTTCCGTCATGAACTGGTACAGAAGTCGATTGCTGCGAAAAAACGTATTGTACTGCCAGAGGGTGATGAACCGCGTACCGTACAGGCTGCGGCCATTTGTCAGGCGCGTGGTATTGCACAGTGTATTTTGCTGGCCAAGCCTGAAGCTGTGCTAGAAGTAGCCAAAGCTCGCGGTATTGAATTGCCTGAAGATCTGGAAATTCTTGATCCGGATCTGGTGCGTGAAAACTACATCGACAAGATGGTGGAGCTGCGTAAAGGCAAGCTCAACGAACTACAAGCCCGTGAACAACTGCAAGATACAGTAGTACTTGGCACCATGATGCTGGCGCTGGATCAGGTTGACGGTTTGGTGTCGGGTGCAGTGCATACCACGGCGAATACGGTACGTCCTGCTTTCCAGCTGATTAAGACTGCTCCAGATTATTCTCTGGTATCTTCCGTATTCTTTATGCTGTTGCCAGATGAAGTCTATGTGTATGGTGACTGTGCGATCAATCCGGACCCTGATGCAGAACAGCTGGCCGAAATTGCAATCCAGTCCGCCGATTCTGCCAAAGCCTTTGGTATAGACCCACGCATTGCGATGATTTCCTATTCGACTGGAACTTCCGGCACCGGTGCAGATGTGGAAAAAGTCGCGGAAGCAACACGGATTGCTAAGGAACGTCGTCCTGACCTGTTGATTGATGGGCCATTACAATATGATGCAGCATCGGTGGAAAGCGTGGGGCGCCAAAAGGCACCTGATTCACAAGTGGCTGGACGTGCCAATGTATTTATTTTCCCGGATCTGAACACCGGTAACACTACTTATAAAGCGGTTCAACGCGCTGCCAATGTAGTTAGTGTCGGGCCAATGCTGCAAGGCTTGAATAAGCCGGTCAATGACCTGTCGCGTGGTGCTCTGGTTGATGACATCGTGTTTACCATTGCCTTAACCGCGATTCAAGCCGAGCAACAAGAAGCTTAATACTTCTTGAATTTAAGTTTTCCAAACCATCTGATTGAAAAATCAGGTGGTTTTTTTATAAAAAACAATCATAGCTTCAATAAATTCAGCACGTAATCATCATCTCATTTTAATACACAATAAAAATACCAGTCTTTCGAACTGGCATTTTCAACATTTACCCATAAAATCTGTGACATAAAAAATTGAGCTGAGGCAGCCCTGCTTTTCAGTCCACTGACTTTAACTTTTTATAAGGTGGTCCACTCTTTATGCACGTCTTCCGCCGTTTTATTGAGCACCACGCTATCGTCTTTGATTTCGCTTACCCAACTCAAGGGAATCAGATGATGCTCATTATTTTCATCATCACTTCTTGTTAATTTAATTGAATCCTGACCTTCTAAATGGTCCACCTTCCCGACTTGAGTACCACATGAAGCAATGACTGAAGCATGTTCTTTAATATCACTTGCATTAAAATTGTTCATTCTACTTGCCTGTTTCTAGAGGTTGAGAGAAACAGTCTAAGCAATAAAAAATGCCGCATGTGTAAGGGTTTTCAGGCTTTGAGTTTTTCTGGGTTAAAAATGTAAATGGTCAGCATGGCTTGAGTAAGCTATAAGAAAGATACTTTTTAAATTTGAGTTTTCAAATGTTTTTATAGTTTGATGAACTGGATTTGAAGATTTGAAGATTTGAAGATTTGAAGATTTGAAGATTTGAAGATTTGAAGATTTGAAGATTTGAAGATTTGAAGATTTGAAGAT
>NZ_JAMXXM010000007.1:0-108500 GCF_024129715.1 Acinetobacter lwoffii | reverse complement strand
GCAAAGCACTGCTTTGCCCGAGCGCAAGACGAAGGCTGTGCCTGAAGTAAGAGGATAAGCAAAGCACTGCTTTGCCCGAGCGCAAGACGAATGTCGTGTCTGAATTAAATATATTAAGTGAGTAAGCTGTGATCCACGTTGTTTTATATGAGCCTGAAATTCCTGCAAATACAGGCAATATCATTCGTCTGTGTGCCAATACCGGAGCACAGTTGCATCTGGTCAAGCCGCTGGGTTTTGAACTGGATGACAAAAAACTGAAACGTGCCGGTCTGGATTATCACGAATATGCCAATATGCAGATTTGGGAAAATATCGAAGACTGTCTGGCTGATCTGGCAAGTAAAGGCATTGGTCTGGATGCAATCTATCCATTGACCACCAAAGGTTCTGAAACACCGCATACTTCGGATTTAAACCGTCCTGTGGCCTTGTTAATGGGGCCGGAAACTCGTGGTCTGCCTGAACATGTTCGTCTAATGTTTCCGCAAAAGCACTGGATTCGTTTACCGATGGCAGAGAACTCCCGAAGTTTGAACCTATCGAATGCCACAGCAGTGATTGTGTATGAAGCTTGGCGTCAGCAGGGTTTTAAAACGCTTTAAGCTGATATTTGTAGTAATTCTAAAAGCTGCCTTTGGGTGGCTTTTTTATTTTGTGTAACAAATAGATAAACTGCTTTTCACTTCATTGTATGCTTGAGTTTATAACTTCATCAAATATAACAAAAGGTGCAGCCTTGAAGCCTCTATTAAAACTTATCATCGCATGTTGCCTTGGATCTACTGCGGCTTCCGTGAGTGCGGAAGAGGGCAGTGCCGCCACATCGGCAACAAAGGAAGTTCAACCCATTACTCAAGCGGAAATACAGCAGGGTTTGCTCAACATGCAAAAACGCTTAGATACGCGTATTGAAAAATGGGGGCAGAGCTTGGATGCAGATGATTTTCAATGGACCTGGCGAGGGCGTAAATTAAAGCTAGCCAAGCGTGAAGAAGTCTGTGATATTTTTCAGGATGTCGTCGATGAAATGTATCAACTGGCTATCAAGAATAAAGCCCGTTTAGGTCCGGAAGAGCAAAAGTTATTGTCTAATCGCAGTCTGTTTATTGAGAAACTGGGTTATGAAAATAATCGGGTCAATACCCAGATGGGTTTTGATTGTTATTTACATTAGTAAAATCAAAACATGACAGACATAAAAAAGGCGCATGAAGCGCCTTTTTTATTTGAATTGAAACGATATTATTTATCGTCAAATTCATTGTGCTGAGGAGCTGGGTGCTTGAAGCCTTTAGTTTTATAGCCCAAGTACAAGATACCGCCAAATGCCCAGATCAGACCGTATTTAAGCGAAGCTTCATCGACTTCTAGCCACAATGCAAATACTGAAATGAAGCCAAGTAAAGGAACAACGACAAAGTTCATGATCTCTTTAGCACTCTTGGTACGACCATCACGTAATGCATAACGTGAAATCACTGACAAGTTGACGAAACTGAATGCAGTTAAGGCACCAAAGCTGATCAACGACACCACAAAATCAAGATCCATAAAGCCAGCAGTTAAAGCCACTGCACCAGCGATTAAGATGTTGTATGAAGGTGTATAGTTTTTCGGGCTAATATGACCGAAGATCTTCTTGTTGATTACGCCATCACGACCCATTACATACATCAGACGTGATACACCCGCATGTGCTGAAATACCAGAAGCCATAACTGTCACAATCGCGAAGTAAAGTACGACTGTTTTAAACGCCACGCCACCGACAGCTTGTAAAATATCCGGCTGTGTTGCAGCGATATCTTCAAAGTAAGTTTTTGGATCATTCGGGAAGAAGATCTGCATGAAGTAAGTACTGATGATAAAGATGATACCTGCCAATAATGCAGTCAAGAAAATCGCTTTAGGTAAGGTTTTTTCGGTATCTTTGGTTTCTTCAGCCAGAGAACTTAAGGAGTCAAAACCTGTGAATGAGAAACACAGTAAGGTTGCACCGGTAATCAGGGCAGCAACAGAAGTAAACTCATTCCAGAATGGCTCTAAACTCCACAGTTGATACTTTGCATCGACCAGTGTGCCGTCTGCATTCACGCCACCTTCCAGAAGTTGGTAAACCATCCAAGTGAAGTATGCAATGACGCCCAATTGTACGAATACAATCATACTGTTGAAGTTGGCAACAAATCTCGCACCACGAAGGTTAATCGCGGTCATAAATGCTGTTAAACCAATGACCCAAACCCAATGGTTCATGTCTGGGAAAAGTGCTTCCAGATAAATCACCGCCAGAATGATATTGACCATTGGCGATAACAGGTAATCCAGCAAGGATGACCAACCCACCATGAAACCTACGTTCGGGTGGATGGATTTTTGCGCATAGGTATAGGCCGAACCCGAAGAAGGGTAGCGACGAATCATATGACCATAGCTCAAGGAGGTTAACAAAATTGCAATCAGTGCAAAAATGTAAGAGGTAGGAACGTGGAAGTTACTTTCTTCAGATACCAGACCAAATGTATCAAACAAGGTCATGGGTTGAATATAAGCTAAACCAATAATAATGATGTGCCAGAGTCCCAGCGTTTTTTGCAGTTTAGCTGCCGATTGAGTCCCAGAGATATTAGTCAACGGCGTTATCCTCTTAATCGTTGATCAAGGATCAGTCATATTTATAAGGATCGTTTGAGACGAACGATCCCCCCTACAGTTTTCTATAAAAGTCCGCCAATCTACTTGAAAAGAACGGCTTTTGCTAGCTATTTTTTTGACTTTTGTCCTGCATAAAATGTGCCATTCAAAAAAAGAAATCGAATTTTTTCTTATGCAAGATAAAAGCCTGATGTTTAAAAAAACATCAGGCTAGAATTTCGGCTATATTGGCTTATTTTTCAGTAATTACCAAGCCTTTTTTAAGATAGATTTTAAATCTTCCAGGGTGGCTTCTTTCGGGTTATAAATGATGGAACCATCATTCAGGGCTTTCTCTGCCACTTCATCGAGCTGGGCTTCAGAAATCTTACCGGTTTCACGTAATGTGCGCGGTAATTTGGTGAGACTGTAAATCCGGTCACGCATGGTCAGAATCGTTGCAATAGTTTTGTCAGCACGTAGATGCGCCGGCGTTTGTGCATAAATATCGGCACCCGCCAAAGGCAGGAGCAGATCTGCGATTTTATCGCCATTGACCTCTTTGTTGTATTCCAGCACATAAGGCAGGAATAAGTTCATGCATAAACCATGCGGCAGGTGTACCACTGCACCCAATGAGTGCCCCAGTGAATGCACAATGCCGACCATCGAGTTGGAAAATGCAATTCCCGCCATGGTCGATGCCTGTGCCAGCTCCAGACGGCCTTGTGCATCGGAAGGGTTATCCAGCACATTAAATAGATGGGTACTGATCTTTTTGACTGCGGCAGTCGCATAAGCATCCGAAATTGGATTGGCTGCCATGCAGGTATAAGCTTCAACCGCATGGGTCATAGCATCCATCGCGGTCATGGCGGTTAAATGCGGCGGCAAGGTCTGGGTCATGCGGGGATCCAGAATCGCAGCATGCGGCATCAGATAATAAGAGGCGAACGGCATTTTGACGTTCTTTTCAGTGTCCGACACGACAGCGACCATGGTTACTTCTGAACCTGTACCAGACGTGGTTGGAATCACAAAGAACGGTTTCAGCGGTTTAGGCAAGTTATGTGCACCCGAATATTTCAGCAGGTCATCACCGCCTTCAGAGACCAGAATATTGGTTGCCTTAGAGGTATCTATGACTGAACCACCGCCCACGGCAATGATCGCATCACAATGATTTTCGCGATACAGTTTTGCTGCGCTGCGTACTGTACCCAAGCTAGAATCGGGCGGTACATCATCAAAAATCGCTACAATTGCAGCATCCGCCATTTCAAATGCGGCTTCAATCGGTGCCAGCAGATTGTTGGCGCGTACACCTTTGTCGGTAATGATCAGCGGACGTTTGGCCCCCAAAGTCGCAAGTTCAAACGGAATATGTTCTAACGCGGCATGACCGGCAATCACTTTGACCGGACAGAAAAATTCATAATAAGGTTTAGCCATGTTATACACTCCGTTTCAAATAGGATTGAGCGATTTTCAGATAAATGCTGCTCGCTTCGCTTAGTTTTTCTTTTAGGCTCAGATTGCTTGGATATTCTTTCACTGCCAGTTGTGCCACCATTTTCGGCAAAATCAGTGCTTCCATTTTATTCAGGCAGCGTACCAGACGAATGGCATTGGAAATATCGCCATCAGCAATCATGCGGTCATTGGCAAAAGCCTGTGAGGTACTTTCCTGAAAAGAAAACACCAAAAAGGCATGATGCAGATGTTTAAAGGTAATGATCAAATCAGGTGCTTTTTCCAGATTTTTGACCAGTTCCAGTTGTTTGTCCTCAGTGACCCGCGCCACAAAGGCCGGGCCATGCGGAAAGACTTTCATGGAAAGAGTAAAATTTTCTGGAAAATGGGCCACTTCCTGTTTGATTTCTTCATCCACCTGACTTGCCATGACCAGACCTCGGCCAATCACATCCATCATGAGTTTGACATAGGCAAGCTGCAAAGCGGGTTTTACGGATTTAGTCGCAATCACGTGATGATCCCTATCTCAATATTATTAGTTTAGAGTAAATACTCTAATTTATTTGGGGCTGAAATGCAAAGGCTTTATCTTTGCTCGACAGTTACTTGCTTAAAGTACCCGCTGTGACGCAAAGTTTCAATAATTTCAGTGCACAACTGGCTGAATTGCGGCGGTTGTTCGAGCAGGTCACTCATGCGTACCATTTCCAGTCCTGCATAGCCACAAGGATTGATGGTGTTGAATCCGCTCAGATCACAATCCAGATTTAGGGACAGACCATGGTAGCTACGGCCTTTGCGAATTTTAAAACCGAGTGAGCCGATTTTACGTTCAGCCACATATACACCAGGTGCATCCGGTTTGGCATAGGCATCAATGCCATATTTTTTTAGCAATTCAATCATCAGGTTTTCAGCATAAGACACCAGCGTGCGCACATTCCAGCCCAGACGATTCAGGTCGAACATGAAGTAAGCCACCAACTGGCCGGGACCATGCCAAGTCACCTGACCACCACGATCGGTCTGAATTACCGGAATGTTGCTCGGTATCAGAATATGTTCTGGCTTACCGGCCTGACCTTGAGTCAGTACATCCTGATGTTGCAAAATCCACAATTGATCCGGGCTATGTTCATCACGAGTTTCCGTAAATGTTTTCATTTCCAGAAAACGATCTTCATAAGGTGTGAGGTCGTGATATTGACGAATGATCAGCTCGGGCTTTTGCAGCGCATCAGTCACAGGAAGTGTCCTTGGTAATTATAAAAAACTGGTCATAATTATAATGATTTCGGCATGAAATAGGGGCGAGATCTGCAATATTTAAGCGTTAGCTCAGCTTTTAATGAGCATAAAAAAACACGCCCGGAAGCGTGTCTTTTTCATTTTCGATTAGAGTGCCGTTTTAATCAGCGGGCAGGCGGCTAAATCTGCATACACAGCATGCACCTGCTCCAGTTCCAGAAAGCGCAGTTGTGCGGTAATGGAATGATATTTGCCAGTACGCGATGGCGTAATACTTACGCTATCACCTTCAAAATCTGGAAAATGTTTTAAAAAAATCTCGATGACAGCGTGGCGTAATTCGTCACCCGCAAGGCCAATCAGTTTAATCGGATAATCCATAGGGAAAACCCAAAGATGTTCTTGAAGTTCACGAGATGGTGTACGGTCTAACATGGTAGTCCCCCTGATTTGAAACGCCTGCAATCATGCAGGCGTTTGGGTCTGTCTTGGCTACTTAAATGGAGACTGATGATCAAATTTCAAGTCTCCAGAATAAGCATCAAATCTTAATCATTCTCAAGGAATGAACGTAAGTGTTCTGAACGCGATGGATGGCGAAGTTTACGCAGCGCTTTCGCTTCAATCTGACGAATACGTTCACGTGTTACGTCAAACTGTTTGCCCACCTCTTCCAAAGTATGGTCAGTCGGCATGTCGATACCAAAACGCATTTTTAGGACTTTGGCTTCACGTTCAGTCAGGTTTTCCAGAACTTCACGTGTCGCTTCTTTCAGGCCTTCAGACGTTGCCGCATCAATTGGTGAAGTGATGTTGCTGTCTTCAATGAAGTCACCCAGATGTGAATCTTCATCATCACCGATCGGTGTTTCCATCGAAATTGGTTCTTTGGCGATTTTCAGTACTTTACGTACTTTAACTTCGTCCATTTCCAGACGTTCGCCCAGTTCTTCAGGAGTCGGTTCACGACCCATTTCCTGTAGAAGCTGACGAGATACACGGTTGATCTTGTTGATCGTTTCAATCATGTGTACCGGAATACGAATGGTACGTGCCTGATCCGCGATCGAACGGGTAATCGCCTGACGAATCCACCAGGTCGCATAAGTCGAGAATTTATAACCACGACGGTATTCAAACTTGTCTACGGCTTTCATCAGACCGATGTTACCTTCCTGAATCAGATCCAGGAATTGCAAGCCACGGTTGGTATATTTCTTCGCAATCGAAATTACCAGACGCAAGTTCGCTTCAACCATTTCTTTCTTGGCACGACGTGCTTTGGCTTCACCGACGGCCATACGTTTGGCAATGTCTTTAATGCCTTTTACATCAAGGCCAAGCTCTTTCTCGATATCGGCAATTTTTTGCTGGAAGGCCAATACGTCTGGACGTACTTTTTCCAGATAAGCTTTCTGGTCTGCAGGTGTTTTTGCGATCTGCTCATCTAACCAGGCTGGATTCGATTCTTGGCCCGGGAAGCTGGTACGGAACTGGGTGCGATCCATACGGCCACGACGTACTGCATAACGCATCACTTCACGTTCTGCACCACGAATTTGATCATGGGTACCACGAATCATTTCAGAAATGATATCGAATAGACGCGGGGTAAATTTGAACATCATGAATACAGTTGCAAGTGCCTGCAAAGCTTCTTCAGCCTGTTTGCTGTCACGACCATGTTTTTCAATAGTTGCTTTGGTATTCAGCCACGCATTTTCCAGTTCAGTAAAACGCGCTTTAGCAATTTCAGGATCTGGACCAGAATCTGCTTCTGATTCATCATCAGAATCTGCTTCTTCTTCCTCTTCATCATCGTCCAGTTTTACATCTTTGGTCGATTTTTTCGAGTCAGTCTCATCTTCAGCAAGAACCGCTTCTTCTTCTAGAACTTCAGGAATTTCTTCATCTGATTCAGGATCTAAATAACCTGATAAAAGGTCAGCAAGACGGCGTTCACCCGCTTCATAATCTTTGTATTCTTGCAGTACCACTTCTACCGCATTCGGCCAGTAAGCAATCGAGTGCAAAACATCACGAATACCTTCTTCGATGCGTTTTGCGAT
This sequence comes from Acinetobacter lwoffii, assembly GCF_024129715.1. Lineage (GTDB taxonomy): Bacteria > Pseudomonadota > Gammaproteobacteria > Pseudomonadales > Moraxellaceae > Acinetobacter > Acinetobacter lwoffii_U. The sequence goes on along the minus strand of NZ_JAMXXM010000007.1, from coordinate 101,070 downwards.
GCTGATTTCGCCTTCACGAGTCAGAAGTTCTACTGTACCCATCTCACGCATATACATACGTACAGGGTCAGTGGTACGACCTGGCTCGTTTTCTACCGAGGCAAGTACGGCTGCAGCTTCTTCTTCTGCAACTTCATCCGCCGCTTCTGCAGTATCTTCGAACATCGTATCATCAGATTCAGGCGCGCGATCATGTACCGGAATACCAACGTCATTCAGCATCTGAATGATGTCTTCAATCTGCTCGCTTTCTGTGATGGAGTCCGGCAGATGATCGTTAACCTCAGCGAAGGTTAAATAACCTTGTTCTTTGCCTCGGCTAATCAGAGCCGCTACTTGAGAAGTAGGGGAAGTCATATCGCTCATCTTTTGCTTACTCTTCGTTGAATCTGTGGCAGTAAAAAACCGTACAATGCTGCACGATTTAAGCTCGTTAAATTTAGTGAATAGCCTACATATTTCATCAGTGAATTCAGCATTAAAGCTGTCTGATAAAATATTTAAAATGAAATTCAGTAATTTAAGATGGGGGTGAATTTGTTGTTTTCAAGTTCATCCCATGCGTGTCTGTTTATGACTCAAAAAAGGAGAATCAAAAAACATAAGGACGCAGGGTGGATTATATCATGGCACACAATTGAGACAGAAAAAACCCCTAATTACAAATTAAAAATACGAAAATCCAAATAAAACTTGACTTGTTATTTTAGGCACGATAAATAGCGCTTAAATCCTTTTACATTTTTCACTCATGAGGAAGTTTTAGTGTCTTCTACAGATTTTGAACTAGATGATAACTTCGGTGAAGATGATGTTAATTTCGATGAGGCTTCTAGCAAGCTCAGTGCTAAAGAGTCGTTGGAAAAACGTCGTCTGATCGATGATCTGCTGACCCAACGTCGTTTAGAGCGCGAACTCAAAGATTTTGACTATGACTTCGACGATGATGACGATTTTGACGACGAAGATTAACGAATTCGGATTTAGCATAGCCTGAATAAATGCTATGCTAAACCTTTCGGTTTTCTAAGTTTGGATGTTAGATGAGTGCTTTAGATTTAGACCTGTTGAGTGAATATCTAGATGGTGACCAAAATGAACATGGTCTAGATTTCGCGGCAACCCATGGTTTCTTATGTGCTATTGCAGTAGGCCCAAAATTCGACAAATGGTTAGACGAACTTTTTGATAGTAATCAAAAGAAAGTGCCTGCAGAAATCATCACTCAGGTGCAAGCATGGTTAGAGTCTATTCGTCAAAGCTTAGCCAATGAAGAAGGGATTACGTTCCCGTTTGAAATTGAAGAAGCAGACACTGAATCAAGCCTGGGTGACTGGAGTGTGGGCTTTGTAGATGCCATGTTCCTGAACGAAGACGCTTGGTTTACTGAAGAATTTGAAGAGCAACTGGTGGATTTAACCCTGCCAATCATGGTCTTTAGCGGCATTGATGATGAAGATCCACAAATGGAAACTTTCCGTCGCAATGGTCAGTTAATGGATGAACTTGCAGAAGAAATTCCAGAAAACTTAAATGAATTGTATCTGATGTATCACACTCCAGAATAATTCATAAAAAAAGCACCGCAGGGTGCTTTTTTTAGCTTTGGCCTTTTTGTATCTTTGAGATCTACTCGACCCTATTTTCTTTCAAGCCTGTACGCTTCGCCAGACTATAGCGTGCATAAGCATTGTAGGCGATATGAAACAGCAAGGCATGTAAGGCAATGCTTGCAGCCACCAGGAATGAATTTGTTCCTCTTCCTGTATAGGTGATGGTTCTATAAATCTCATCTGTCTGCGGGTTCATCCAGATGACCACTACTAAAAAGATAAACCCGAATGTCATAGCAATGATAGTAGAGCCCCAGACCAGTTTGCTTTTCTCTTGCTGAGTCGGCAAACGAAGTTCTTTCTTAACAAAGTATCGGGCACTGAGAAAGGCAGAAGCAATCAGGGCAGGAATCAGCAGAATGGCGCCCAGATTGAATACATAGATGAATATGCCTACCAATAGAACCAAGGTCAGATAAACGGTGGCAAAATATTTAAGATAATGCGACATCGTTTTAATCTCCTTAAGGGATCTTCCCTCAGGATGGACGATTTTTACGCTGCTGTCTACGGTAGAAAATCCAGATAATAATTACCGCAACAATGGCAATAATCACATAACTGACTTTACTGAAAATTTGCTGCATCAAATGCTGGTTTTCGCCAAAATAAAATCCGACACAGGCCAAAAATGTAGTCCAGATGAGGGTTCCAAGTGCGCTATAGAACATAAATTTCCAGAAGGGCATATGACTCATGCCGGCAGGAATGCTGATCAGCGAGCGGACGGCAGGAATCATGCGGCCAAAGAACACAATGCGGTGACCATAATGCTCAAACCAACTGAGTGATTTTTTCACATCCTCTGATTTAATAAATAAATATTTGCCATAACGATCGACAAATTTAAAAATAGAATCATGGTTAAATTTATAGCCAATCCAGTATAGCAAGGCGGCTGCTAGTAGAGAGCCGATACAGCCGGACATGATGACCCCGAAGAGTATTAACTCGCCCTGAGAGGCGGAATAGCCCGCGGAAGGCATAATAATTTCGGAAGGGATTGGCGGGAAGACATTATCCAGGAACATGAGCAGGGCAATGCCCCAGTAGCCCAGTTGCTCCATGACGGAAATAATCCATTCGGTCAGATTCATATGATTGGCAAAATAAAAAATACTGCCTGTATCCTAAGCAGTATTTTTTGTGCGGTAAAGTCTTGGAATATAAATGATCAGACAGAATCAGCTATGTGTCAGGGTATAAATATAAACTTTACGTAAGAAATAGGCCAAGCAGATCGGCAAAATACTCAGCAGGATAAAATGCATGATGCTGGTATTGATATGGTAACCAATGAACAGCGCCAAGATTGCGCCAATAACGGTTCCCAAGATAACGACGAACAGATGTGACTGTTGTTCAAGCTCGTCAGAAATTTGATGAAGCCGTTGCAATTTTATATTTTCTTTAGGTTGAAATTGAACCAGGTTGTCTGAATCTCGAGCAAGTGAGCCTGCCATTTTATATTCCTTTTCACTTAAAAATTTAAGTTAATAATGAAAGACTTAGCTTATAAATCACCGTATCATTAGACTAACAATCTTGTTTGAAAAAAAATGAGGTTCTTGGTAAGTAATTGGTAAGATTTTTATTACTGTTGTAATTTTTATGTAAACAAAAAACCCTCCGAAGAGGGTTTTTATATATTTCATTACAAAAGACCAAATTAGAGGCGTTTGCGTTTTGCTGCTAAAATTTGTGATTGACGCATACGGAAACCTTCTTTTTGTTTCTCCGTGGTTTTGTCAATACAGTACACACAAGAGACACCATGTTCATAACTTGGGAGTGCAACTTCTTCTGGAAGTAAAGGCCAGCCACAGGCATGACACTTGGTATTTTGGCCCTCTTCAACACCGTGCGTTACGGCAGTACGACCGTCAAACACGAAGCATTCACCTTCCCACATGCTTTCTTCAGCCGGGGTTTCTTCCAGGTATTTTAAAATGCCGCCTTTCAGGTGATACACTTCGGTAAAACCTTCTTGTAGAAGAAGTGAAGTGGATTTTTCACAACGAATACCGCCAGTACAGAACATGGCAATTTTCTTATCTTTGTGCTGTTCCAGATTATTTTTCACGTATTCAGGAAATTCGCGGAAGCTTTCAGTTTTCGGGTCAATTGCGCCTTTGAAAGTGCCGGCTTTGTATTCGTAATCGTTACGTGTATCGACCAGAATCACGTCATCACGTGCAATCAGTTCGTTCCATTCTTTCGGATCAAGATAGTGACCGACTAAATCACGCGGTTTTACTTCCACACCTAAAGTTACGATTTCTTTTTTTAATTTAATTTTCATCTTACGGAATGGCTTTTCAGAACTGTCAGATTCTTTGTATTCCATTTCGTTAAAACCTTCATTTAGAAGGAACTGGTGAATTTGATCAATCGATGCACGGTCGCCTGCAACCGTACCGTTAATGCCTTCACCTGCCACAATCAGAGTACCGCAAAGGTTGATGGATTTTACCAGGTCCAGAAGACGTTGCTGAAGATCGGCAGGATCTTGAACTTCTTTGAATTGATAAAGTGCGGCAACAACCCAACCAGTCGTCGCTTGCTGTTCTACAGGTGCAAGCTGTTCTACAGTAGCGTTCATGGAATACTCCAACGTAGCATGATAATTTGAAAGGCGCATATTTTAGCTTGATTCGAGTGAATAAGCGAGTAAAACGCAAGTCTTTTAACAGGCTTCAATTCATGGGAGAGAGCGTGTATAGTCATGCCCGAACCAGGATTTTGTGCAGTGATGCAGATACTGAAAGTTGCAGTATCTTTGGAGTGTGTTTTGAGTTCAGATCGTCGTATTGCGTCTTTAACCCCATGTGCAGGGCGTTGTTCGACCGTATTTGGTGATGCGGTATGTCGTGGTTGCCGCCGTTTTAATCATGAAGTGATTCACTGGAATACGTATAGTGCCGAGCAGCATCGAGCTGTGTGGCAACGCCTGGATGCACAGCTGGATCAGATTCTGGTGCCGCTGTTACCGCATGCCGATCTTGTCAAAGTGCAGGCCTTTGTGCTGTCGAAACGGGTGCGGTTGCGTGATGATGCCAGTAAAGGGCGTAAGCTCTACCATGCATTAAAATTGTGTGAAAAAAACCGGCATTTGACTGATGAGAGTGGCCTAGGCATTCATTACAAACAAGTACGTCCAATTTGGGATGAATTTGAACGTCGAGTATTGGCATTGGCAAAAGCCAGTTATGATCTGGCATTCTTGCGTGCTGATGGGATGAGTCAGCATCTGATCCAGATGGAAGAAGAGGACGAGTAGGTCCTCTTTTTTTATGCTGACTATATTAGACAAGGAGGAATGGGGTGAATATTACCGAATATCTGCTGTATTGTCTGGCCGTAGTAATCATGATCGCGACGCCCGGACCAGTAATGTTACTGGTCGCTAGTGCTGGGCTCAAAGGCGGCTATAAGCATGCCTTGCAGACTATTTTCGGGACTAACTTTGCCTCACTGGTTCTGATTGGTTTATCCATTCTCAGTCTAAAAGGTCTTCTGGTTGTTAACGAAAATTGGCTGAATGGCATTAAGCTACTTGGCTGTTTGTATATTGCCTGGCTGGGAATTCAGATTTTCAGGGAAGTCTGGCAAGGGCAGGGATCAACTGGACCACAAAACCTGCAGCCCGTACAGGGTGGCTTTCGTACCGGTTTTCTGGTAGGTATTTCTAATCCCAAGGATATTATTTTCTTTGCCGCCTTTTTTCCGCAATTTATAGGCATTAGCCCAAACCTCGATTTAAGCTTGGTGATTCTGACAATTAGCTGGATTGTTCTGGATTTTCTCACCCTGTCACTGGTGTATCTGGGTTTTCAGCGATTATCTCGGTCTCAGCTTTATCCGCATTTACTTGGGCTATGTGGCTTGATCTTGTTAATGGTTGCACTGTATGGGATTTATTCCATCTTCAGTTAATTCAATCAATATATACGACACAAAAAATCCCGGACCAAATGCCGGGATTTTCTTTTTAAATAGACTTATATATTGTGTTGCTGGCGGTACTGTACCAGTTCATCAATGGTAATTAGGCTCAGTTGATGCGTCTGTGCATACGAGAGAACTTGAATACCAGAAGCCATGCTGCCATCCGGATTAGTCAGTTCACACAACACGCCGGCAGGTTTTAAACCAGCCAGACGCGCAAGGTCAATAGTACCTTCAGTATGACCACGCCGGGTTAAGACACCACCTTCACGGGCGCGTAATGGGAATACATGACCAGGACGATTCAGATCACTGGCAACTGCGCCGTCTTTAATCGCTGTTTTAATTGTAGTCGTGCGGTCTTTGGCAGAAACACCGGTTGTTACACCCTCTACTGCTTCAATACTTACAGTAAAGGCAGTTTTAAACTGGCTAGAGTTATCTTGTACCATTGGTGGTAACTCTAAATGGTTTGCCAGCTCATCAGTCAGACATAAGCAAACGATGCCGGAACCATCACGAATCATACGCGCCATGGTTTCTATAGTTAAAGTTTCAGCTGCCACAATCAGATCGGCTTCATTTTCACGGTCAAAATCATCCATGACCAAGACAGGTTTGCCTTGGCGGAGATCTTCGAGTGCCTGAAGGATACGTTGTTCAGCAGGGGCTAAAGCAGAAAAGAAAATTTCGGGTTGAATCAAACTTGACATTGAAATGCTCACCTAAACTAAAAATATGATTGAACATTTCAGGACTGAGTGAAAATAGGCTTATAGCAAAAACAGGTGTATGCACGGCATACAGCCTTGGTGCTGCTTTCGTCTTCTTTCATCCGGACTATACCGTCGGCTCTGGATTTGCACCAGATCTGCAGATCAATCGAAATTGACCGCTCGTGGGCTAATTCAAGCCTAATTATAAAAAGCTGAAATTACCACCGGTGGGGAATCACACCCCGCCCTGAAGCGATGTAAGAACATTATAGTCCTGATTTTAAAAAGATGGGATGGTTGAAATGGAAAGTAATTTGCAGAATTTTAGATAAACAAAACAGATAATCTGAATTACCCAGGTTTTTAGCAAAATACTGGAAACATGCTATGGTGTGAGGAAGATTAGAAATCCTTCAATCATTCTAACAATGCATAAAACTGAGCTGATCCGAAATAATCAATTTTCGCCCTTGCTGTTCTGCAATGTAGAAGTACTACGTTATTTAAAAATCTTGGGCTTGGCACTCATCACGGTCAGTTTGCTGTATTTAATGGCAGCGAACTGGTGGATGCTGCCGGATCCGGTTCAGCTGGCAATCCCGATGCTGATTTTACTCTGTAGTGCAACAGCAAGTATTTACTTCGACCAGCAGGAATGGGTGAGACAGAGTCTGGATACAGTATCTGGTCTCATGCTGGGTTTAAGTCTGGCAATGATTGGGCAGATTTATCAAACTGGCGCAGATAGTTATCTGTTATTTTTGCTCTGGTCAGCCTTGCTCTTACCATGGCTCTATCGCTCCAATATTGGCATTTTTGTCATGCTTTGCGTAGTGAGCCAGCTGACGTTGTATCTGTATTTTAAACAGAGCTTCTGGATGGGAAGAGCAGAAGGGTTGTATTTGCTCGGTCTAAATTTGCTGACAGCACTTAGCTTTGCGTATGCCATGCGCTATTACGCGCTGCTACGTTTTCTGTTTATCGCATTTGTGATCGTGATTTCGATCAGCAGCATGATGCAGTTTATTCATCACTCTAAGCTGATCTATTTAACTTCTTCAGTTGTTTTACCGACAGGTGCCGCATTTTATTTTTATAGGAAACATCAGGCGCTAGAAGCCATTCTTCTCATTGCAGGTTTGGCTGCCAGTGTGAGCTTATGGGTATTTGAACTGGTTGAAAATCAACTGACCAATTCAGCTACTGGACTATTTGTGCTAGCTGTGCTGATTTTTGGCTGGTTTGCCTTAATTAGTTTTGCTTTAAATAGAATTTTTCCACAAACCAAATTTTCTGTGATTCCTCTGGCACTCGGTGCCTGGATTTCGGGGATTATTCTTGCAGTCCTGTTACTGACTTACTGGGAAGCATTTTCGATTTTAATGGGGATCATTTTTATAGGCATCGCCTGGAAACTGCTGGGTCAGCAGGCTTCAGTTTTTATGCACCAGTTTGCCTATTGCTTGTGGATCTGTGGTCAGGCAGCAGTTTTAATTCATACAGAACTGCTGACCGACAGTATGGTTGTAGTCTGGCTGCTGCAATTATTAATGCTGGGGCTTACTACCATCAAACGGATGCACTGGTCTATTTTGACCCTACAGCTGCTGATGACGCATGCATTAGCAATCGTGGTTCTGGTCTTAGAGAATTCTTTTAAACATGATGACATGGTGATCAGTATCATACTCAGCTTGAACTATGTCATTTTCATCGGAATATTCCTAACAGCGCGTTATTGGCAATCTTCGCATTATCAGAAAAGTATCTTTCTCTGGATGATTGCCATGCTGACAGGTTCAGCGGTGGTTCAGGCGGTGACCGGATTAGAGCACTGGCACAGCATTGGACAGATCAGCTTTGACCAAGTCCTGTTATTTTATATTCTTCCGAGCTTATTGTTGTTCAGTTTTATTTGGCAAAACTGGCAACAATTTTCTGAAAAATGGCTCTGGTTAATTCCGGTTCTGGGTTTATTACTGATCCTGCTGGGCTATTTTGAAATTTTTATCATTATGCTGCTCATGGCCTGGGCTGTAGTCTATCAGCAACGACTGATGCAAGCTCTGTCGATTTTATTGCTGATCTTCTGGTTATGGATGCTGTATTACAATCTGGGGCTGAGTTTCCTGGTAAAGAGCCTAACGATTTTCATCTCAGGTCTTATGGTTTGGTGCATGGTCTATGGCTTAAAGCAGGTAAGGATTAGACCTGGTCAGGAGGAAACTGCATGAAAAAGTTTCTTCCTCTGATTCTGGCCGGATTCAGTATTCTGCTCTTTGTGGGATTGATCCTGAAACATGAACATCATTTAGTGAACAGCCAGTCCATTTTCGTCGAGTTGGCGCCAGTCGATCCGCGTTCGATCCTGCAAGGGGATTATATGGCACTGAACTATGATCTGCATTTTAGCGCAGTGGCAGCGGAGAATGGTTCCGAACAGTCTGTTTCTGATATCAAAATTGAAGATTTTAAAAATCAATCTCATGTGATGAGTTATGTGCAGCTGGATCAGCAGCGCAGAGTTATCAAAACCAGTTTTGATCGAAGTGCATTAAATAAGTCGGAACGTTCAGCCCGATTAATTCTAAAAAACCCACGCAATACTTTTGAGGCTTTATATCCTGCTGCTAACAGTTTCATGTTCGCCGAAGGTCTGGAGCCTTGTTATCGTAACGCCAAATTCGCAGAGCTGAAGGTGAAGGAAAATGGTGAGGCCTTGTTATTTGATTTACTGGATCAACAATTAAAACCTTTAAATTGTGAAAGCTCTAAAAGCTGGCGAGAGGGCAGTTAAACAGGTCAATATTCCAGTATTAAAAAAGCCCGCAATGTGCGAGCTTTTGGGTATCTGGTTTGATCAGATTATGCGACTTGTACCGGAATACAGTTGGCAGTGTGGCTGACTGTATTGTTTGGGTTAGCATAAACCAAGCGAGGCTGATGAGCATTTGCTTCAGCTTCAGTGAAATCACCAAAGGTTGCAATAATCACGATATCGCCTACATCAGCCTGATGCGCAGCGCCACCATTCACTGAAATGATGCCTGAATTGTCTTCGCCACGAATTGCATAAGTTGCAAAACGTTTACCATTGGTCACGTTCCACACATGAATTTCTTCGTATTCACGAATGCCAGCCAAATCCATCAAAACGCCATCAATTGCACATGAACCTTCATAGTGTAGTTCTGCATGTGTAACGTGAGCGCGGTGAATTTTGCATTTTAATAAACGAGATAGCATGGCTAGCGTCCCCTGAGTTGACCTAAGAGTTTGATCATTTGGTTAAATCAATCTTGCTTGCTGTATGGTGAACAATCGAGCAAACGCATTTTGCGCTTAAATAAACTTTCTGGCAAGCGGAATTGTCCAGCAATTTTTGAATGTTTAGTTCGGCTTATATGCGTTAATTTGATTCATGGCTTGCTGTACTTCACCGTTCACTAGCATTTTTGTGCGGGCGAGGGCATGGGAAATCGCATCATCCATTAAATTCTGTTCGCTGCTAGGTGCTTTACTGAGTACATGACCGGAAACACGGTCTTTGGCACCAGGATGGCCAATTCCAATACGCAGGCGATGGAAGTTTGAACCAATATGTGGCACGATATCACGTAGACCATTATGACCACCGTGACCACCGCCAGTTTTCAGGCGAATGACACCAGGATTCATGTCCAGTTCATCATGAGCAATCAGGATCGATTCAGGTGCAATATTGTAGAATTTGGCGAAAGGAACAACACTTTTACCGGAAAGGTTCATAAAGGTTGTCGGTAGAAGAAGACGGACGTCTTGACCTTCGATATTGCCACGACCGCTAAATCCGTTGAATTTTGGGTCTTTTTTGAGGGTAATGCCATATTGCTCTGCAAGGCGTTCTACGAACCAGAAACCTGCATTATGGCGGGTTTGGGCATACTCAGAACCTGGGTTACCCAAACCAACAATCAGTGAAATATTTGACACTAATTACACCATTAACACTTATGCGCGTTTGAAGTCAGCGTGCATTGGTGTGTTTTTAGCTGGGTGACGTTGTAACGCTTGGATTTTCACGCTTTCAACTTTACCGTCTACATCAATTTCGATAACTTCTTCAAAGAATGAATTGTTTTCTAAGAATTTAACAAGCTGACGAAGCTCAACAGTAATTGCTACAGGAGCAGCTTCACCACCGTAGATGATTGCAGGAACTTTAGCTTGAAGACGAAGGCGGCGGCTCGCACCTTTCCCTTGAACTGCTTCTTCACGTGCTGCTGCGTTTAATACGAAGTTTGCCATGATAGACATCCTATTTAAGTTAAATGAACCAGACTTGCGACCAGTCTGGTGAGTAAAAGCCCTACCAAATGGCAGGGCTTTGAAAATTCAGCGCTCTATTATAGATAAGAATCGAACATTGCGCTAATAGATTCTTCGTTGTTAATACGACGAATCGTTTCGGCAACCATGCTGGCTACTGAAACCTGGCGAATCTTGCCCAGTGCTAAAGCTTCATCAGAAAGAGGAATGGTATCAGTCACAACCAGTTCATCAATCACAGAATTCTTTAAGTTTTCAAGTGCTTTACCAGAAAGTACTGGATGTGTTGCATATGCAACCACCTTGCGAGCACCGAAGGTTTTCAATGCATCAGCAGCTTTGCATAGCGTACCAGCAGTATCTACCATGTCATCGACGATGACACAATCACGATCTTTTACATCGCCAATCAAATGCATCACTTGTGATTCATTCGCTTTTTGACGACGCTTATCGATGATTGCAAGATCGATATCGCCCATTTGTTTCGCAACAGCACGTGCACGCACGACACCACCGACGTCAGGTGAAACCACCATCAGATTGTGATGCGATTGTTGACGCAAGTCAGCAAGTAGCGCTGGTGTACCGTAGATGTTGTCTACAGGGATATCGAAGAAGCCTTGGATCTGGTCAGCATGCAAGTCGATCATCACCACACGGTCAACGCCTACAGTAGTGAGCATGTCTGCTACAACTTTTGCAGTGATTGGAACACGTGCTGAACGTGGACGACGGTCTTGACGAGCATAACCAAAATAAGGAATCACGGCAGTAATACGACCCGCACTTGCACGACGCAAAGCATCAGCCATCACCAAGATTTCCATCAGGTTATCATTAGTTGGGGCACAAGTAGGTTGTACGATAAATACGTCTTTACCACGAACGTTTTCAGTAATCTCGACAGCAATTTCACCGTCAGAGAACTGACCTACAGAGGCAGCGCCTAGAGGAATATGTAAGTGACTTACGACTTTTTGAGCGAATTGTGGATGCGCAGATCCACTAAAAACGACAAGATTGGGCATGAAGCACCCTTGGCGGTTGGGATATATGGGAATAGATGGCAGGGGTAGCTGGATTCGAACCAACGGATGCCGAGATCAAAACCCGGTGCCTTACCACTTGGCGATACCCCTAATGCGGCAGAACTTTAATATTTTTGCGGTAAAGTGTCAAGGTAAATTAACAGTCTTACAGCAAATGAGTGTTCTGTCTTTTTTCGAGAAAATGGCAGGGGCGGCTGGATTCGAACCAACGGATGCCGAGATCAAAACCCGGTGCCTTACCACTTGGCGACGCCCCTAATTTGATGACTGTAAGATGGCAGGGGTAGCTGGATTCGAACCAACGGATGCCGAGATCAAAACCCGGTGCCTTACCACTTGGCGATACCCCTAATACAGTACATCTACAGGTGAAAAATGGCAGGGGTAGCTGGATTCGAACCAACGGATGCCGAGATCAAAACCCGGTGCCTTACCACTTGGCGATACCCCTATCTACACTTTAAACCGAACTAAAGGTGATTCTTGTAAACTGTTGACCAGGTAAGCTTTACATGGTGCATTTGCAAGAATATCTTCGATATTCAGATTTTCAGTGACTTCAATAAACACACAGGCACCTGTACCTGTAAGTTTTGCTTTTTCGAACTGGTCGAGATATTGCATTGCTTCATCTACTTCAGGATATAAGCTTCTTGCCAGTGGCTCAAAGTTATTTCCAAAATCAGATGGCGTTTCCTGATAGGCGCAAAATTTAGTGCTCTTCGTGTCTCTTGTCAATGCTTTTTGCGAAAAAAGCAGTTGAGTGCTGATAAAACAATCAGGTTTTAACACAATGAATTTTTTTTGATCTAAGTCTATGAATGTTAAGTGTTCGCCAATACCTTCGGCCCAGGCATTTTTACCATGCACAAATATCGGAACATCTGCGCCCAGCTTGACCCCAAGCTCTGCCAGTTGCTCAATATTTAAATCGCACTGCCAAAGCTGGTTCAGCACAATCAGGGTCGTCGCTGCATTGGAAGAGCCGCCACCGAGACCTGCACCCATCGGGATATTTTTTTCCAGACGAATTTTTAGTCCAGAGAGCGTCTTAGCATAGGGCTTCAACAACTGTATCGCCCGATAGATTAAATTCTGTTGCAGATCGACTGAGGCCAGACCTTCTATCTGAACCGCATCATCAGCGCTTTGTTCAAACTCCAGCCAGTCATACAGGTCAATCAACTGAAAAATACTTTGCAGTTCATGATAGCCATTTTCACGGCGACCGGTAATATGTAAAAACAAATTCAGTTTAGCAGGCGAAGGAACACGAATTATCATGGGCTGGAATCAGGTCAATTAACGGTTTTCAATGATCATTGTAATACGGTTTTCCGCACCATTTTCAAGTGACTGCTTTAAAATCAAGCGGTTTGGCATTTTGGCCTGCGCATTATAATTGAGATCGACCGTCCAGCCCTGTTCGATAATCTGGCTGATTCGCTGCGCATCGTCTTTTTGTAATTTGGCAGCCGTGGTGGCAGGGCGGGCTTGTACCCAATCGACTAAATAACTGATCGGCGCTTGCCAGCCTGTTGCGCGTTGCAGTAATTCCTCGGCACTGGCTGCCTGAATCACACCGGTTTTTGCGCTGTTTAAAGTCACTTGTCCCGGTGTGCCAGAAATCTGGGTTTTACCGACGCCTAAGATACCGCTGAGTTCAATATCGAATTCTTCCTGCTGTTGTACCCAAGTAAAGAATGCGCTGCCAGTCTGTTGAGGGGTGCGAACGCCAATTTTACCTTGCAGCTGAAATTGATTCTCTGCCTGTACAGACGGGGTGGCAGGCGCTTGTGGCTTGATCATCTGCTGACATCCAGTTAAAAATAAAGCAGTGGCTGCAAAGGCACAGCAGCCCAATTGGCTCAAATTGCGCATAAATTAATTAACTCGTTTTGGTTTGTGGTGCTAACAATAGCGAATTAAGTTGTTTCAATTCTGGGTCATTTGGATGGTTTTGTTGTAATTGTTGTAACACTTGGTGGAAGTGTTGTAGATCACCTTTCATGTACAAGGAACGGGCATAACGTACCCCAATCTTCACATTCGGATTCAATTGATAGGCTTTGTATAACACATCCGCAGCTGTGGTGAAGTCATTCTGTAAATAACAGATATAACCATAGGTATCCAGAATCGATGCCTGTTCTGGTGCATATTCTAGTGCCTGTTCGACATAGCGGCGTGCTTCTTCGAGGCGACGGTTTTGCATCGCCAGGGTATAGGCATAGGCATTCAGATAGGTCGGACTATTCGGTTCAATTTTAAGTAAAGTGCTGAGTAATTCATCCAGCTTGGCGCGATCCTGATGGGGGTCCAGCAACAGGACTTGCGAATAAACCAGTTCAGGGTCATCGGGCAGGTTTTTGCTGGCTTCTTCCAGCAGGCGGATCGCGGCTTTTTTATTCTGCATGCGCGTCAAAATATCCGCTTGGGCTAGATAGAGGAAGCTGGCATGTTGTGGATAATTGACCCGTTCCTGAGTCAGGAAACGCAGTGCATCATGCAGTTTATCCTGCTGGGCAAAAATCGAAATCATGTTACGGCGCGAGACCGTGTACAGACTGCCATCGACCAGACGATAATAGGCTTTGGCTGTTTCATAGTGCTGTTTGCGTTCTGCATTGACCGCCAGATAATAATAGGCTTCGTTCTGATATTGTGCAGAATAACGCAGTTCAACCAGATATTTTTCGGCCTTCTCGTATTCTTCTAAGTCAATACTGGTCAGTCCGGCAATAAACAGGGCTTCTTCGGCAGTCGGCCATTTTTTTAGAATGTCTTGCAGTTTTTTCAGCGCCAAAGTCGCTTCGTTCAGCTTGACTAGATATTTGACTTCGGCCAGACGTACATCCAGATTATTACGGTGTTTACGGCTGGATTTTTCATACCATTGCAGTGTCGCCTGAGTATCGCCGAGTGCATTGAGCAGATTGGCCTTCATCAGGATATAGCCGGTCGCATTCGGACGTTTTTTTAAGGCGCGGTTAACTGTATTTAAAGCCTGTTCAAGCTGACCATTTTGTGCTTCCAGACCGGCCACTAGCACCAGAATAGATGGATTGTCCTTGGCTTTAGTGGTGCTTAAGGCCTGAATCAGATAAGTACGATCCTCTGTGCCTTCCGGTGAAATTCCGGCGAGAATTTCTTCCAGATCGGCACTGTCATCAATTTGCAGGATTTTTTCTAAGGTCTCAGCAGCCAGCTCATATTCATGCGCTTTAAGGGCAATATGTGATAAATAAAATAAAGCAGGGACGTCTTGTGGCTCTTGTACCACCCAGTGCGTGGAGATATCTAGTGCTGCCTGTAGGTCATCATGTTCCAGCGCGACATTCAGTGCACGCTGCTTGACTGAAGTGGAATTGCTCTTGATCGCCAGCACCGTATAGTTGTGCAAAGCAGTCGGAATGTCATGTGCAGCGATGGCAAACTCAGCCATCATACTTTGTTTTATCGCATCATAATTTTGATTTGCATGGTAAACTGCTTCCGCTGCATAAAGATGCGCAGTCGAAGCCATGCTACCCACCAGTAGGAATGTGGTAGAATATTGCTTAATTGTAGGGCCGTTGATACGGCTAATTGTTTGACGCAATTTTTTATTGATCCAAGTAATGCTTTTTATGACACCGATGTTGCACAATAGCATAAATTTAGTGAAATGATGACCTGATATGTCTTTCTTTGCATTGGGTGTCAACCATCAAACTGCCTCTGTAGAACTGCGCGAACAAGTGGCGTTTAACCCTGAAAAGTTAAGTGCCATTCTTGCCGAGCAAAGCCAACACCCTGAACTGAACGACATGGTGGTGGTGTCTACATGTAACCGGACCGAAGTTTACGCCATGTCTGACAATGCTGACATGGTGCTGAACTGGCTCGCCCAGAAAAATGGGGTGGATGTCAAACAACTGCAACATCATGTCTATCGTTATGAAAATGCTCAAGCGGTGACGCATCTGATGCGTGTTGCCAGTGGTCTGGATTCACTGATGCTAGGTGAACCACAAATTCTGGGGCAGGTCAAAACCGCACTTTCTCTGGCCAAAGACTCTCATACCGTTTCGCAAAACCTGAACCGCATTTTTGAATATGCTTTTTATGCCGCTAAACGTGTGCGTTCGGAAACGGCTGTCGGTAGTCATGCGGTCTCGATGGGCTATGCGGTAGCACAACTTGCCTTGCAAGTGTTTAGTCACCCGGACAAGCTGACCATTATGGTGGTGGCAGCTGGAGAGATGAACAGTCTGGTGGCTAAGCATCTTGCAGAAATGGGTGTGGGCAAGATCATCATCTGTAACCGTACCCGCGAACGTGCAGACATTCTGGCGCAGGAAATTGCACATCGGGTTGAGGTCGAAATTATCGACTTTGACCAGTTAGCTGCCAACTTGCATCGTGCCGATGTGATTTCCAGTTGTACCGGTAGTTTGCATCAAGTGATTAACTTTGCGGATGTAAAAGCTGCACTGAAAAAACGCCGTTACCAGCAGATGCTACTGGTGGATCTGGCCGTTCCGCGTGATATTGATGCCAAAGTAGAAAGCCTGGATGGGGTTTATCTATATGGCGTCGATGATCTGCAAACGGTGATTGAAGAAAATCTGGCACAGCGCCGTCAAGCGGCTGTTGAGGCTGAGATCATGGTCAATCAGCTGGCTACAGAACTGATGACCCAGCAAAAGGTCAAACAGGCCGGGGCGACCATTCATGCCTATCGTGACCACGGGGAAACATTACGTCAGGAAGAATTGTCACTGGCAATGCAGCGTATTGCCAAGGGCGAAAAGGCGGAAACGGTACTGGCCGAGTTTTCACATCGTTTAACCCAAAAACTGTTGCATCCAACTTCTATTGTGCTGCGTGAGGCGGCCAAAGCGGAAGATCCTACCTATTTTGAGCTGTTACAGGAAGAACTGGGCAATGTAGTCGCGAAGCGTCGTAAATCCAGGCATTCGTTTTAATCAGCATGATGAGAAGCTTGGTTCTTTGCTGATTTGTACTTCAACATAAAACCCAGCCTGATTATTTGAGAAAATGATAAATAATACTGAGATCTAGCACTGACTTCTTTTGATGCACAAGAATAAATGGTGTGGAACAATCAGTCTTCTAACAGAGTCATCGAGCGTTTGCGGTCAATTTCATAAATCTGCATTTTCAGGTTTTTCATTTCAGCAATGCTGCTAAATTTCTTGGACTTAATCTTGTTTTTTAAACACTGATATTGCAGCTTGGTCGAAAAATCAGCCGCGAGTTTGTCGGCCTGTTCTGGCGATGAAGTGTAATCGCTGACATTGGCATGCTGCAAAATATGCTGCAGTTCATGATGATGGGCTGCGCAGGCACCGAGCACATAATAGATCGACAGTTCCGGATCATCTGGTAAGTCATCAAAAATCACATTCAGAATATTCAAAATCTTAAACAGCAACTGATCTTCTGCCACCAGCGCGCGCAGCGGTTCAAAATGAATATACAAATAAGGATGATTCATCAAGATCGCAATCACATATTCTTCGGCATCAATTTTAGTACTAAAGCTTAAGGACGCATCCGTATTGACCTTGGGTTGCCATTTACGGTTAAAGCCCAGTTTTTCACGGAAAAATTGCTGCAGCAGATAACGGAAGGAACCGTGTTTGGGCAGTAATTCGGTCAGATTTTTTAGTTCACCCATAACCTGACTCTTTCCTTCAGGTGTGGTGATGTCCTGATTTTGGGTCAGATGGGCAAACACGAAGTCCGACATCAACGGCGCCTGTTCCAATAGGCGTCTAAAGTTCTCTATCCCTTCACGGCGGATCAAGGAATCTGGATCATGGTCAGCGGGCAAAACAAAGAACTTCAGCTCTCGGCCATCATTCAGCAGGGGCAGGGCAATGTCCAGAGTACGGCGCGCCGCTTTTTGACCGGCAGCATCCCCATCAAAGGCAATGGTCAGCCGGTTGCTCTGCTTGAACAGAATATTCAGGTGGTCGGTATTACTCGCTGTCCCTAAAGTCGCCACTGCGCCATGAATGCCATATTGCTGGAGCGCAATCACATCCATATAGCCTTCGACCATCAACCATTCTTGGGCTTTCTGCTTGCGCCCTTCATACAGACCATACAGCAACTGGTTTTTATGGAAGACCTCAGAATCTGGCGAGTTGATATATTTAGGTTTAATCTCGTCATTGAGTGCGCGACCACCAAAGCCGACCACACGCCCCTTGGTATCACGGATCGGGAAAATCACCCGTTCACGCAGCAGATCAAAATCACGGCCACTGTCGCTGGTACGAATCAGACCTAAAAGTTTTAAGCCTTCAATATCCTGAGGAAAGGCTTTTTCCAGATGTTGCCAGTCTTCGGGCGCATAGCCTAAGCGCCAATAGGCAATGGTTTCTGTAGTCAGACCACGCTGTTTAAAGTATTGCTGAGCGCTCGGGCTGTTGGGTAACTGGCGCTCATAGAACTGCGCGATATTTTCCAGCAGATCATAGAGATTACCGTCTTGTTGAACTTCTGCCATGGGCAGGTGTTCAAAAGAAGCAAAAGGGTCACCATAAAAATCCTGTTCGACTGCCTGAAACTCTGCAAATGGATCGAAACTCGCCGTAGAGGCAGCACTATTATTTTCTGTTGGGGCGTTATTTTGTTGCGGCTGAGCTTGTGGTGCCGCTTGAGCAGGCGCAATTTTAGGTTTGGCTGCTTCACGTTTATATTTTAATTTATTGGAATCGGTATTGTCTTTAGGCAGTTCGATGCCGGTCTGACTGGACAGATCTTTCATCACTTCGACAAAATTACGGCTGCCAATGTTCATTAAAAAACGGATGGCATTACCGTTGGCCTGACAGCCAAAACAGTGAAAATACTGTTTATCACGATAGACGTGGAAAGACGGTGATTTTTCCTGATGAAAAGGGCAGCAGCCTGAATAGGTACGGCCCGTTTTTTTCAGTTTTACGAATTGACCAATCACATCGACAATATCGGTGCGATCGAGAATCTGATCAATCGTATGTTGAGGAATGGCCATGGTCTGCTGAGCTTCTCGTGCTGGTATCTAAGGTCTAAATCACTGAAAAAATGAAAATAGTCTGGTTGAACATTGAATATTTTAAGTTCCTTTGTATACCTTTTGCACGATTTGTTCAAGCCTGGGCCAGACAATGCAAAAGGGCAAGTATGATACCTTGCCCTTGAGGAAAATGCACCTGTAAAGCGCTGTCTTATTTGCTGATGCTGCCGGACTTGTTTAGTCTTATTCAGCCGTTTTAGGACGATCCAGCAAACCAAATGAAATGCGATTGGTGATGCTGCGCTTTTCAGTTTCTGGTGCATCTGACTGTGCATCGGTGTCGGTTACAGTCTTGGCTTCTTTACCAAAAATACCCAGTGTCGCACGGTTAAAGAAACTGCTTTCGCTACGCGCTGCACGCAGATTTACCGTACCATCTGATTTCACCAGATTTGGATAATTCAGCTTTAATACATCCACATATTGCTGAGAAGTCGCTTCATCACCTAGCTGAGCATAGCCATAAGCAACCGTTGCCAGTGCTTCTGGAATCTGCGGAGTTTGAGGATAATGTTCAATTACCCATAAGCCACGCTCAACTGCTGCCAAGTAAGCCTTACGCTTGATGTTAAAACGTGCTGCATTCATTTCATGCTCAGCCAGTTCCTGACCGATAAACTGCATACGCTGTGCGGCATCGACTGCATAGGTGCTAGATGGATAGCGGCGAATGAAATCAACAAAATTCTGGTAAGCCACTTTCAGGTAGCTGACATCACGATGCGACTGTTTCAGTGAGGTATAACGTAGCAGGCCGTTATAGTTCTGTTCCATATTGGCGACACCGCGTACATAGTAAGCATAGTCGACATTTGGATGTTGCGGGTTCAGACGGATAAAACGCTCTGCCAGTGCAACCGCACCTTCATAATCTTTTTGCTGGAATTTCACATACAACAGTTCAAGCTGCGCTTGCGGGGCATACTGACTGGTCGGGAAATAAGTTTCCAGCGCTTCTAACTGTTTTGCTGCATCGGTATATTGATTACGATCTAGCGCTTTCTGTGCTTTTTGAATATAAACCTGTTCGCTAGATTCTGGACCTTTATCCACGACTTCTTTTTTTGGATTACTGCTACAGCCTACCATTGCCGATGCAATGCCTAATGTCACAGCAAGCATTGTCATTTTATAATGTGGTAGCGACATAAAAATTCCTCTGTTAATACGGGCAATGAGCTACAATTGCACTATTAAACCACTTTTGTCTGAATGAGCAAATGAGTCAAGCACAATCTTCCAATTCTAATATCCCTGATACTGATTTCAATTTACTTGAAGATTCTGAGGATGCAGATAACCATACTTCAGAAGCAACTGCAACACGTTTATCGTTGCAATTTCAACTGGATGAAACTTATATCGGGCAACGGATCGACCAGATTGCCGCAATGGTCTGGAGCGATTTTTCTCGAGAAAAATTAAAGCAATGGATTAAAGATGGCAATTTATTGGTGAATGGTCAACCGGTTAAGCCGAAATTTAAAAGTGATGGTTTTGAAACCCTGACTTTAAATGTTGAGCTTGAAGCGCAAACGCGCAGTCTGCCGGAAGATATTCCACTGGATATCATCTATGAAGATGATGACATTATGGTCATCAACAAACCAGTCGGTATGGTGGTACATCCGGGCGCTGGCAATAGTTCTGGCACCTTGGTGAATGCTTTATTGCATCACTATCCGAAATCGGCTGAACTGGCGCGTGCAGGTCTGGTACATCGTATCGACAAAGACACCAGTGGTCTGCTGGTCGTTGCCAAAAATCTGGAAGCACAGTTTTCTCTCAGCAAACAGCTTGAGAAAAAATCAGTATATCGCCTGTATGACCTGGTGGTTTACGGCAATATTATTGCTGGCGGTACCATTGATGAACCAATCAAACGTCATCCGGTAGATCGTGTAAAAATGACTGTACTTCCAGGCGGTAAAGACGCGGTGACGCATTACAATGTCAAAGAGCGTTTCCAGCATTTTACCCGTGTTCAAGCCCGTCTGGAAACCGGACGTACTCATCAGATTCGTGTACATTTCAGCTATATCGGTTTTGGCTTGGTGGGCGATCAGGTGTATATGCCGCGTGTCCGTATGCCAGCAGGTGCATCGCAATTATTAGATGACACTTTACGTGGCTTTAAACGTCAGGCCTTGCATGCCGTGCAACTGGGTCTGAAACATCCGCGTACCAAAGAAGAAATGACCTTTGAAGCGCCGTGGCCGGAAGACTTTGCCAATCTGGTTGAAGTACTGCGTACCGAAAACAAAGCCTATTAATCTTTTTATTTAGTTCGCGTCAAAGCAAGGAATTGAGATGCAATTTGTACTAGGACTTCCACAAGGTGTATATGTGGGTCAGACCCGCGTTCACCATATGAAAGTGCAGCCGTCCACGCAGCCTGAGCTTGCAGGTTTTAATCTGGCCTTGCATGTGCAGGATGATGCGCAACGGGTACAACAGCATCGTATGGCTTTATTGCAGGATTTCGCTGCCTTTGGCGTAGATAAAATTACCTGGATGACCCAGACGCATAGCACCATTTGCCATTCCATTAATGAGCAGATGCCATTTACCGCATTGGTCGGAGATGGTCTGGTGACGCAGCGTAAGGCGCATGCCTTAATGATGATGACGGCAGATTGCTTGCCGGTGGTATTAGGTAATGCGGAAGGTACAGAAGTGGCGAATCTGCATGCCGGCTGGCGTGGTCTGGCGGGTGGAATTGTTGAAAATACCATTGTCGCCATGCAAACTCCGCCGACCTGGGCCTGGCTCGGGGCAGCCATTAGTCAACCATGTTTTGAAATTAGCGCTGAAGTAAAAGCGGCTTTTTGTAGTAAATATCCTGAACTGGACAGTGCATTTCAGGTCGGGGAACAGGCAGGTAAATATTATGCCGACCTGTATGCGATTGCGCGTTATATCTTGCAGCAACACGGCATAAGTACCGTATTGGGTGGAGATCAGTGTTCTTATCGCCAGCCAGAGGAATATTTTTCTTATCGCCGTGAACCAAAAACAGGGCGTATGGCGACATTCGTGTTTATGACATGAAAATGTTAAACTTAACTGAATTTTTTGGCTTTTGAGCGTTATGTCCCTATCTTCCAAATCTGTTGCGATTGTTTATCACAGTCCTTATGGACACACGGCTAAAGTGGCAAATTTTATTGCCGATGGTGCACGGGAAACCGGTGTTCAGGTGCATATGATGAATGTCGAACATATAGACTGGGATGTACTAGACGCCGCCGATGCAATTATCTTTGGTTGTCCGACCTATATGGGTAGCCTGACCTCTGCCATGAAGCTGTTTATGGAGCAATCCTCTAAGCGCTGGCTGGCACGTAGCTGGCAGGGAAAACTGGCAGCAGCCTTTACCAATGGTGGTGGACTTAGTGGTGACAAGCTGGCGGTCCTGCAGCAAATCAACCTGTTTGCCATGCAGCACGGGATGTTGTGGAGTGGATTGCCATTAATGCCGACAGGACGTGCCGTCACGGATCTGAACCGGATGTCGAGCTTTTTGGGTTTAATGACCCAGTCAGATAACGCACCGGTAGAAGTGACCCCACCTGAAGGCGATTTAAAAACTGCGTTCTGGTTTGGTGAATATATTGCTTTGACTCTAGCGCGTTTAAATAGCCATACTTAAAACCATAAAAAAACCTCCAAATGCGGAGGTTTTTTTATATTCAACTTTTAATCCATTATTTATGGAAAATTCGCGCTTTATCACGTTGCCAGTCACGGTCTTTTTCGGTGGCACGTTTGTCATGGAGTTGCTTACCTTTCACCAAGGCAATTTCCAGTTTGGCATGTGGACCTTTCCAGTAACACGCCAGTGGTACGCAGGAATAACCTTTCTGGTTAATCGCACCCATCAGCTTTTCAATTTCACGGCGATTCAGCAACAGCTTGCGAGTACGGGTTGCTTCAGGCACCACATGGGTCGAAGCGCTTAACAAGGGCTGAACCTGTGCACCAAACAAGAACGCTTCACCATTTTTAAAGGTAATATAACTTTCTACGATGGTCATGCGACCAGCACGCATTGATTTGACTTCCCAACCTTTTAATGAAAGCCCCGCTTCAAATTTCTCTTCAATAAAATAATCGTGGCGGGCACGTTTATTCAGTGCAATGGTACCGCCATTATTTTTTTTTACTACAATAGATGCTTTCGCCATAATCTGATACTTCCAAACGTGCTGCTATTGTACCGCAACTAGAAATAAGGTGAAGTTTTTTAAATTAATGAGGATTATTCACCAAAAAAACAAGTTTTTGCTAAAATAAGATTCTACATAACAAACAGAGTACAAATGGATGTCTAAAACTCGTGTGATTTATCCGGGGACTTTTGATCCAATTACCAATGGACATATTGATTTGGTAACACGCGCAGCGCGAATGTTTGATGAAGTCGTAGTGGCGATTGCCATTGGTCATCATAAGAATCCGGTATTCAGTCTGGAAGAGCGTGTCGCATTGGCGAAAGAGTCATTGAGTCATTTGGACAATGTTGAATTTGTAGGCTTTGATGGTTTGCTCGTCAATTTTTTCCGTGAGCAAAAGGCGACTGCTGTATTGCGTGGTTTGCGGGCAGTGTCTGATTTTGAGTACGAATTTCAGCTGGCCAATATGAACCGTCAGCTGGACTCCCACTTTGAAGCGGTGTTTTTAACCCCTTCAGAGCAATATTCTTTTATTTCATCCACTTTGGTGCGTGAAATTGCTCGATTAAGAGGTGATGTAACCAAATTTGTACCACCAAACGTGGTTGCGGCCTTCGAGCGTAAACTTCAACAAGGTTGGTAGCGTGTCTTTATATATCACCGATGAATGTATTAACTGTGATGTCTGTGAACCTGTATGCCCGAATGAGGCCATCTATATGGGTGAACTCATTTATGAGATTCATCCAGATTTATGTACAGAGTGCGTCGGACATCATGATCAACCGCAGTGCCAGTTGTTCTGTCCGGTGGATTGTATTCCACTGGATCCGAATCATGTCGAAACGCAGGAACAGCTGCAAGCCAAGTATGAAAAACTGACTGCTCAAAAAACATCAAGCAATTAGTCTCGATATTTGATACTATGCCGCTCGAAGTGAGCCAGACGATCGCTGCTGTGGAAATCTCCGTGATTGAAGCAGGGGAGGAAAGTCCGGGCTTCATAGGGCAAGGTGCCAGGTAACGCCTGGGCGGTGTAAACCGACGGCAAGTGCAGCAGAGAGAAGACCGCCTTCATTATGTTTTCGAGCAATCGGAATCGGAGGTAAGGGTGAAAGGGTGCGGTAAGAGCGCACCGCATGGCTGGTAACAGTTCATGGCGAGGTAAACCCCACCGGAAGCAAGACCAAATAGGAATCCATTAGGCATGGCCCATGCTGGATTCGGGTAGGTCGCTTGAGCGCATGAGTGATTGTGCGCCTAGAGGAATGATCGTTCACGACAGAACCCGGCTTATCGGCTCACTTCAACAAATTTTGATCAAACAGCACAATATGGGGTTGACGTGATTTACAGAAAATCCCATAATGCGCGCACAGTTTAAGGCTATGTAGCTCAGTTGGTTAGAGCACCGCACTCATAATGCGGGGGTCACAAGTTCAAGTCTCGTCATAGCCACCATATTCTGAAAAAACCCGCTCCGATTGAGTGGGTTTTTTTATGGCTGAAATTTATTTTTGTTAGTTTGAATATCTGAGATGGCTGATTTTAAGACCTGTAGACAAATTTTTGCTGTTTGTTCTCTAGGCGAAAATCTTTCAGTCATTTGCTGAAATGGGTGAATATAATTTCTAAAATCTCTTAGTTCTTTGCTGAATCTATAGGTATCTTTCTCGATTATTCCAATGGAATGGGATACTTCAATAAAATTATTGAGCGTCCATTGATCAAAATTTTTAACTTTTCCATCTTTTTTAGGACTATGTGGAGATAAATTAAAAACCTTAGGGTTTGAGGATGCAATATTTAAGAATAATCCTTCTAGTGTGCTACCTGCTAGTAAGACTACTGATAAGTACGCTTCTGCTTTAAATGCTTTTTCAATTTCTCGCATTCGACTATCAATTACAGGAAGTAGTGTTGGTATTAAATTGAGTTGTGAGTAATCAACTTTGAATTCGTGTTTAATAAAGTTATTTTCTAGATATTCTTTTTCTGTATGTAAGTTTTCATCGAGATTTATTTCATGAATAGGTTTAAGATGAATTTCTGTGTTTTTTCGAACAACTAGAAATTTATCAAATTGAAGATACTTATTAAAATCAGCTATTAGCGTATCCAATCTCTTTAGGTCATCCATATAATTAATAGGATTAAAGAGTTTTTGAATGCAGATTTTTATCTTTTCGCTACTATTTATCTTTGCTAAACGAGAATCTGTGTATGCCCATCTTGATGGAAAACCTTGACCATATACATCTGTGTAATCAAAAGCCGAAAAAAAATCTATAATTTTAGGGCCGGATCTATATTCGGTAGTTTCATTAATAAGGTCGCGCAGTTTTTCCAGTGTTTTAGTTGAAAGTTGCATATTTATTCAAAATAATTATTTGGAATAAATATAATGTTTAGATGAAATTTTGTACATGATGGAATAGTGATTTAACATCATCCGTCTGCAACTGTTCACGCATTTTTAGAAACTGCTTTTCATCTAAGTCATAAAGCTTAAGTGACAGCAGTTTTTTTATATCTTCCTCAGGGAAACGATATTTAATAATTTTTGCAGGTACGCCACCAACCACTGCATAAGATGGAACATCTTCAGTCACGACAGCCCCCGTTGCGACCACAGCACCTTCACCAAGCTGTACACCGGGCATAATTATGGCACGAGAGCCGATCCAGCAGCCATCACGAATGATCGTATCACCAGCAAGCTCAAAACCCCGTGTATCGAACGGAAACGCTGAAATCCAGTCGATACGGTGCAATTGGTTGCTACCCATCATAATCACGCATTCTGCGCCAAAACAGACGAAATTGCCGATATAGAGCTGATCAATCGGCTTCTCAGGCGTTGCAGGCTTATCATGTAAATAACGCACCACACAACGCTCAAAACCCTGATCCCAATAAGCTGAGTAGTATGAGTAATTCCCTTTAATGTGAATATTCGGATTTTTCACCGTTTTCGAAATAAACTCGAACTCACACCAATGCTTTACAGGAGAATTAATTAACTTTTCAGACATAAGGGAGATACAAAAAATAGTGAATAAGAAATTATACCTAATCGGGGTTTAAACTTGCTGAATAATATCTAAAAGACATTCGCGCACGCATAAAACAATGATTAAGCTGTGGTCGATGCTGGAGGAATACGAGCAATCACCTTAATTTCAAAATCAAAACCTGCTAACCACGTGACACCTACAGCTGTCCAATTAGGATAAGGCTTTTGCGTAAACACCTGATTTTTAACTTTCATGATGCTTTCGAACTGCTGTTCTGGATCAGTGTGAAAGGTGGTGACATCAACAATATCATCGAAAGTACAACCAGCCGCTGCCAAAGTTGCAGCTAAGTTTTTAAAAGCCTGTTCTACCTGTTTCTCGAAATCTGGTTCAGGAGAGCCATCTTCACGGCTACCGACCTGACCAGAAACGAAGAGTAAATCTTGCGATTTAATTGCAGCAGAATAACCATGCTGTTCATAGAGGGCATGGCGGTCTTGGGGAAATATCGCAGTTCTAGTCATGTCTATTCTCATTCAATATCTAATTTATAAGTGAGTGAAAGCAACTTAACTTTCACATACGCATCGTATGTAAACATAATTGACATACGGAGCGTATGTCAATTAAAATTTTTATGATGATGAGGTAAAGTAATTCATGTCTGTTCGTGAACAAAAAATGGCGGAAACCCGTAAGAAACTGATAAAAGTAGCGCGCCGTACATTTGCTGAATATGGTTATGCAGACACTTCAATGGATAAGCTCACGGCAGAAGCAGGGCTGACCCGTGGAGCGTTGTATCATCATTTTGGCGATAAAAAAGGCTTATTTGCTGCAGTGGTCGACCAGATCGATTCGGAAATGGCTTCATCTGCGCAGCAACATCTGGAGCAGCCTGATGATCTGTGGGAAGGATTGATGCTGGAAGGGCGGACCTATATTCAAAATGCCCTGAATCCAGAATTCCAGCGCATTGTGTTACGTGATGGGCCGGCTGTGCTAGGTGATCCTGCACATTGGCCAAGCCAAAACAGATGTTTGCAGTCCACGCGTGAATGTGTTGAACAATTATTGGTAGCAGACCGAATTAAAATAGTTGATCCGGAAGCTGCTGCGGTATTTTTAAATGGTGCAGCGATGAATGCAGCACTCTGGGTGGCTTCTAGCGAACATCCTGAGCAGGTACTCCCTGAGGCCTTATATGCATTTAATTTATTTGCATCGGGGTTTTTAAAAGAAGCACAGAGCTAATCCATTTGTAAGAGGCGAATAAAGGTAAAAAACCCCTCAATCGAGGGGTTCATGCAAGCTTAAATATCTAAAATTTAGATATATTCAACTTTCACAATTTCGTATTCAACTTCACCGTTTGGTGTATTGATTTTCACATCGTCGCCTTCGTTTTTACCTAAAAGACCACGTGCGATCGGCGAGTTTACAGAGATCTTGTTAATCTTAAAGTCTGCTTCGTCATCGCCTACAATTTTATAGGTTTTCTGCTCTTCAGTATCCAGATTTTCAATCGTGACCGTTACACCAAAAACCACACGACCATTCTGTTCAAGTTCTTTGACATCGATCACCTGAGCTGCACCCAGTTTGCCTTCGATGTCCTGAATACGGCCTTCACAGAAGCCTTGCTGTTCACGTGCTGCATGGTATTCTGCATTTTCTTTTAAGTCACCGTGTTCACGAGCTTCTGCAATTGAAGCTGTAATACGTGGACGATCCACTGTTTTCAGTTGGTGTAATTCTTTCTCTAAGGCAATTTTGCCTTCAGGTGTCATAGGATAACGTTGCATGTTGTCCCTCAAAAGTCAGTTGAAAGATATAAAATCTATAAATAAAAAAAAGCCCGCCACCAAGAAGGTAGCGGGACTTCTTGGAAGCGAATTAACCTTTAGTTAGGTCTTGCAAACGATATACATCCATCGGCAATTTAATTGCTAAAGCTTGGCATACTGCATCTGCACCATTCAATGTAGTTGTGTTATACACTTTACCTTGAAGTGCTGAACGACGGATCGAGAATGAGTCTTCTTGTGCCTTTTTGCCTTCAGTCGTGTTAATCACAAGGTGGATTTCGCCGTTTTTGATACGGTCTACAATGTTAGGACGACCTTCAGTCACTTTATTGACACGTTCACATTCAAGACCAGCATCGCTAATCACTTTAAATGTACCATCAGTTGCAAGAATCTTGAAGCCTAGGTCAATCAATTGTTTTGCGATACCCGCCGCGCGTGGTTTATCTGAGTCACGTACAGAGATAAATGCGTGTTTCACTTCGCCTTCAGTTGGAAGACCGGGTAAACGCTCGTTTGCACCTAGTACAGCTTTATAGAACGCTTCACCAAATGTTTTACCAACACCCATCACTTCGCCAGTCGATTTCATCTCAGGGCCAAGGATCGGGTCAACACCAGGGAATTTGTTGAACGGGAACACGGCTTCTTTGACAGAGAAGTGCTCAGGAATAATCTCTGATGTAAAGCCTTGCGACTCAAGAGATTGACCAGCCATACAACGTGCAGCAACTTTCGCTAAAGATTCGCCGATACATTTAGAAACAAACGGCACAGTACGTGATGCACGTGGGTTCACTTCCAGGATGTAAACGTCTTCGCCTTTAACCGCAAACTGAACGTTCATCAAACCGATCACGCCAAGCTCTTTTGCCATAGCCACGGTTTGACGACGCATTTCGTCCTGAATCTCTTTAGATAGAGAGTAAGGAGGAATCGAACATGCCGAGTCACCTGAGTGAATACCCGCTTGTTCAATGTGCTGCATGATGCCGCCAATCACAACGTCTTTACCGTCAGATACGCAGTCTACGTCAACTTCGATCGCATCATCTAAGAAACGGTCAAGAAGAACAGGCGCTTCGTTTGATGCTTGAACTGCATCACGTAAGTAGCGTTTAAGTTCTTCATCGTTGTACACGATTTCCATCGCACGACCACCAAGGACGTAAGAAGGACGTACGACAAGTGGGTAGCCTACTTTAGACGCTTCAGCCATACCTTCTTCAGCAGATTTTACGATGCTGTTGTTTGGTTGGCGAAGTTGTAGACGTTGAATCATTTGCTGGAAACGTTCACGGTCTTCTGCACGGTCAATTGCGTCAGGCGATGTACCAATGATTGGAGCACCAGCTTCTTCTAAAGCACGAGCCAATTTCAAAGGTGTTTGACCACCGTACTGAACGATAATGCCTTTAGGCTTCTCGATACGCACGATTTCTAAAACGTCTTCTAAAGTGATCGGTTCGAAGTACAAACGATCTGAAGTGTCGTAATCCGTAGAAACAGTTTCAGGGTTACAGTTTACCATGATCGTTTCATAGCCGTCTTCACGCATAGCCAGGGCAGCGTGTACACAGCAGTAATCGAACTCGATACCTTGACCAATACGGTTAGGGCCGCCACCAATTACCATGATCTTGTCACGGGTTGAAGGGTTTGCTTCACATTCTTCATCGTAAGTTGAGTACATGTACGCTGTATCAGATTCGAATTCTGCAGCACATGTATCCACACGTTTGTAAACTGGAGTTACGCCCAGGTTCCAACGGTGTTTACGGAATTGTTTTTGTGAAATGCCCATCAAGTTGGCAATGCGAAGATCTGATAAACCTTTACGTTTGAACCCACGGATGTTGTCCGCATTCAAGTCGCCAAAACCTAAAGTTTTGATTTGGTTTTCAGTTTTGATGATGTCTTCGATTTGAATCAAGAACCAGCGGTCAATGTTCGTTGCAGCGAATACTTCGTCTAAAGTAAAGCCGTGACGGAATGCGTCGCCCACGTACCAAATACGCTCAGGACCTGGAACTTTAAGCTCTTGCAAGATTTTGTCGCGCGCGCCTTCAGCACCCACTTCAATTTTTTCGTCAAAACCAGAAGCGCCAACTTCAAGACCACGAAGGGCTTTTTGTACAGATTCCTGGAAGTTACGACCAATCGCCATCACTTCACCGACAGATTTCATCTGAGTTGTAAGCGTTGCGTCAGCTTGTGGGAATTTCTCGAAGTTGAAACGAGGAATCTTGGTTACAACGTAGTCAATTGCAGGTTCAAACGATGCAGGTGTTGTACCGCCAGTGATGTCGTTTTTCAATTCATCAAGGGTATAACCCACAGCCAGTTTCGCAGCGATTTTTGCAATTGGGAAACCAGTTGCTTTAGAGGCAAGGGCAGATGAACGTGATACACGTGGGTTCATCTCGATCACCACCATACGACCAGTATTTGGACAAATACCGAACTGTACGTTAGAACCACCTGTTTCTACGCCAATTTCACGTAGTACAGCTAAAGATGCGTTACGTAGAAGTTGGAATTCTTTGTCTGTCAATGTTTGCGCAGGAGCAACAGTGATTGAGTCACCAGTGTGTACGCCCATTGGGTCAAAGTTTTCAATCGTACATACGATGATACAGTTGTCGTTTTTGTCACGAACAACTTCCATCTCGTACTCTTTCCAACCAATTAAAGATTCATCGATCAATAATTGTTTAGTCGGAGAAAGATCGAAACCGCGTTCACAAATTTCGATGAATTCTTCTTTGTTATAAGCGATACCGCCACCAGAACCACCCATGGTGAATGATGGACGGATAATCACTGGGAAGCCGAAACGTGCTTGAATTTCTAAAGCATGTTCCATTGACTCAGCAACGTCAGCTTTTGGACATTCAAGACCAATTTTACGCATTGCCTGGTCAAACAGTTTGCGGTCTTCAGCTTTTTCAATCGCTTCTTTGGTTGCACCGATTAATTCAACATTGAATTTTTCTAAAATGCCGTGCTCATCGAGGGCAAGGGCACAGTTCAATGCAGTTTGACCACCCATGGTCGGAAGAACAGCGTCTGGGCGTTCTTTCTCAATAATTGCTGCAACAGTTTGCCAAGTTATTGGCTCAATGTAAGTTGCATCCGCCATGGTTGGGTCGGTCATGATGGTCGCTGGGTTCGAGTTGACCAAAATAACGCGGTAACCTTCTTCACGAAGGGCTTTACATGCTTGAGCACCTGAGTAGTCAAACTCACATGCTTGACCGATGACAATCGGACCAGCACCAATAATCAAGATGCTTTTAATGTCAGTACGTTTAGCCATGATGCTTCCTTAATTACTTCTTAGATGCTTCGATAAGTTCGATGAAATGATCGAACAATGGTGCGCAGTCATGTGGACCCGGGCTTGCTTCAGGGTGACCCTGGAAGCTGAACGCAGGTTTGTCTGTACGATGGATACCTTGGTTGGTGCCATCAAACAGTGAGCGATGCGTTACACGCAACACATCAGGCAGATTGCTTTCATCGACTGCGAAGCCATGGTTTTGAGAAGTAATCATCACTGTACCGTTATCAAGATTTTGTACAGGATGGTTCGCACCGTGGTGGCCGTGAGGCATTTTTAAGGTTTTAGCACCACTTGCAAGCGCAAGGATCTGGTGACCCAGGCAGATACCAAATACTGGAATTTCAGTGGTTTCTACAATTGTTTTTACAGCTTCAATTGCGTAGTCACATGCAGCCGGATCACCAGGACCGTTCGAAAGGAACACGCCATCTGGATTCAGTGCAAGTACATCAGCAGCAGGAGTTTGCGCCGGCACAACAGTCAGTTTACAACCGCGGTCTGCGAGCATACGTAAGATGTTGGTTTTGACACCGTAATCGTATGCAACAACATGGAATTTAGCTTCTGGTTGAGAGAAACCTTTGCCTAATGTCCAAGAGCCTTCAGTCCATTCAAAACCTTCAGGGTCG
Organism: Acinetobacter lwoffii; assembly: GCF_024129715.1. Classification (GTDB taxonomy): domain Bacteria; phylum Pseudomonadota; class Gammaproteobacteria; order Pseudomonadales; family Moraxellaceae; genus Acinetobacter; species Acinetobacter lwoffii_U. The sequence goes on along the minus strand of NZ_JAMXXM010000007.1, from coordinate 69,383 downwards.
CAACATTCTTTTGCCAGGTCTAAACCGTTTAAACCACTAAATGCACGTGCTTTTTCAAGCGCTTCAGCTTCAGTGATATTTTCGCCAGCAAGGATACAGCCATTTTGCGCACCTTTGTCACGTAAGATACGTGTCAATTTACGCGTGTCGATATCCGCAATTGCCACAACATTGTGTTGTACCAAATATTCAGCTAATGATTGGGTTGAACGGAAGTTACTGTGCAGTAAAGGCAGGTCACGAATGATCAATCCGTTCGCCCAAACCTTATGAATACGACCTGATTCAGCGTCTTCTTCATTACAGCCTGTGTTACCGATATGTGGGTAAGTCAGTGTCACAAGTTGCTGTGCATAACTCGGGTCAGTCAAAATTTCTTGATAGCCAGTCATGGCAGTGTTGAAAACGACTTCACCAGTCGTACTACCCGATGCGCCAATCGAAGTACCTTTAAAGATAGTTCCGTCGGCAAGGGCTAAAATTGCTGGGGTGCTCAAACCAAAGCTCCTGAAATTTAGGCTGTAAAAAAGCGAGAAGACGAAAAAAAAGGAAGGCTATTTTTTAAACCTACCCTCCTATGTCTGCTCGCTTGAACTTAACACGGCATTATACGCAGAATGACCCCTAAAGTCCAACGGCTTTGCAGCGAAAGTATGAGATAAATGGCTTGCTTTTTGCATGGAAGTCTGTTTTGTAAGCAATGTGAAAAAATGTAAGCAATTAATAATTGTCAGACAAATCAAATCTTAATTTTTATCAAATCTACTAATATAGCTTAGTCGATATAACAATAGGAACAAGACAAATGGCTACAGCACCTAAATCTACTACATCTAAAAAAATCACTCCGAGCGTGGTCACTGAAACTGCCGAGAAGCTTGAAAAAGTAGCAGTCGAGGCTAAAGATCAGGCAATTGGAACCATCGAGGAAAGTAAGGAAAAGCTGGAAGTTGAAGCCAAGCAGTTAAGCGACACTGTGCAGGAACAATTGCGTCAATTTAAGCAGGAGGTGTTACAGCGTATTGATACTTTGAAGGAGCAGATTTTCGGTTCGCAGAAAGAATTAACTGAACTGAAAAGCTTTATTAAGACAGAATTCAACGCTGTCTTCGAAGACTTATCTAATCTGGGTAAAGAGTTGAAAGAGGATGTCAGTCAGATTTCGACCAAGCATAAGGAACATCTGACCGATACTTTTAAACGTTCTAAGGACAGTACCATTGAAGTACTGAAAAAAGTCAAACCCGTGGTGAAAACAGAGAGCTCGGACAAAAGTCCTGAGCTGAAAAGTTAGGCTGCGCTGAAAGGCCGCTATTTAAAAAGGAGAACAATCAAATGTTCTCCTTTGTCTTTATGCAGCAAAACGGACTCACAATAACAATTAAAGGGGGTCACGATGCAACAGCATTTTGTAGGTGTACTTATTTTACTGATATTGATCATGCTACTGAATCTGGAAAGCGGATTGGGGCGCATACTTTATCTAGGTGTAATCGTATTATGTTTGGGAGTGCTGGGACTGGTGTTTGGGACCATTCTTCTGATGATCATTACTTTTGCTTTTATTCTTTATGCTGCTGTGAAATCTATTCAGGAGCAGCATCATCTACATCATTAAAATATGAACGTTGAAAACAATAAAAAATCTAAAATAATTATACAGAGGAACAATCATTGTTGAGCAATAAACAAAAACGTGAGACTTTAAGTCTCACGTTTTATTCGCCTGTTACACTTTAAATAGCTGATGCACAGCGTCAATCTATTTAAAATACATGCAACCAGTCACGTTTGTTATGAAAATCTGCCTGAGGACTACTATGCTGCATGGCATAGTATTGATCACCTTGTGAGGTTTTTAAAACAGCAGATAAACCCAAGAACAAGTTTTCCCATTTCAGTTTATGGGTTGCCATAAAATCAGTCAGATCCACACTGACATTAAGACCATAATGCGTACGTTTGAGCTGATTCAGCTCAATATCATCCGCAGCTTGCGGTGGCATATCTTCAGGATAACGGTATTCTTCAAATTGATAAGCCTGCCAGGCCTGAGAAGGGGAAAGATTAATCTCACGATAAAAATCTTGGCCCTGAACCCCAATAAAAATTTCAAAGCAGGTCTGTTCCCACAGGAAATCCTGACGGGGATGTGCCGTCACCATATCGGGCCACAAGATGTACTGATTGGGATCACGGATCCAGAAGCCCACATTTAAATTGTATGGGCCTTGCTGTTCGATGGCGGCAACCAGAGAGATGGCCTGAAAACGGCGATCAAATGCGCTAAGCTCGTAACTTGCCATAAGTCCTGTACTTAGTTAGACAAATGAGCGAAACGGACAAGGTTGGACAATTTTTGGTTTTGTTTCGCAGCTTTCTTGTAAAGCAGTGCAATTTTACCAATAGTTTGAACCACTTCAGCACCAGTCGCTTCTGAAATTTCAGCAATCAGTGCTGCACGCGCTTCACGATCTTCAGCTACGATTTTCACTTTAATCAGTTCGTGATCGTTTAAAGCACGCGCCAATTCTTCGATGACATTTTCAGTCAGGCCTTTGTCACCCAGCATAACGACCGGGTTTAAAGCATGTCCGATTTGACGTAAACGCTTACGTTCCTGAATAGATAAAGACGCCATGAGAGATAACCTGAATTTTAAAACGGCTTAGTATAGCAAAAGCAAAAAACAAACGCTTTAAATTCTCAGGAAATAATCATTTCCAATATCTCTTCATAACGAGCAAAACTCCTCGATTTAGATACACATGTATACTGCAAAATATGTCTTTTTCACGTACAATTAATAATTAGACGTTTTTTTATTTAGAGAGTTATGGCTACACGCATTACCAACCAAAAGTTATCTAAAAGTAGTCGTGATTGGATGAGAGAGCATTTAGACGATCCTTATGTGAAAAAGGCACAAAAGGACGGCTATCGTGCGCGTGCAGCATATAAGCTCTTAGAGATGCAAGAAAAGTACAAAATCATCAAACCCGGCATGACCGTGGTCGACTTGGGTGCAGCTCCCGGGAGTTGGTCACAAATCGCCGGTAAGTTGGTCGGCGACAAAGGTTTATTGATTGCATCTGACATTTTACCAATGGATGCATTACCTGATGTGACTTTCTTGCAAGGTGACTTTCGCGAAGAAGAAGTCTTCCAGCAATTGTTAGAAATTTTAGATGGTCGTACTGTAGACGTTGTAATTTCAGATATGGCCCCCAATACATCAGGTAATAAGGCTGTAGATCAACCGCGTCAGATTTACTTGTGTGAACTTGCACTGGATTTTGCCAACAAGGTGCTAGGCCCTAAAGGTCAATTTGTGGTAAAAGTTTTCCAAGGTTCAGGTTTTGACGAATTCCGCAAGCAAGTGGTTGATAGTTTTGATGTTCTGAAAACATCTAAACCTTTGGCATCACGTGCCCGTTCCAAGGAAGTTTTCCTGATCGGGCAGGGACGTAAGAAGGCTTTAAAATAAGTCTACTTGCCAAGTCGTTAAAAATTGTGCATTTTGTACGTTTTCAGATAATTGTAAGTTGATTTACAGCTTAAGTATTAAGGTCACCCTGAACAGGGCATGATCAAATTAGATTGGAATGGGAATAAAGCTTTGAGCGATCTTTTTAAGAATGCCGTATTGTGGCTCGTGATACTGGGTGTGCTGGTGTTAATCTTCAGCAACGTCAGTGACCGCAATCAACCGACTACAATGAACTACTCAGAGTTTGTTGCCGCGGTCAATGCTGGCCAAATTAAACAAGTTGTGATTGACGGCGAAAGAATTCGTGGCGAAAAATCAAACGGTTCAGAGTTTGAAAGTATCCGTCCGGCAGTTCAGGATCCTGAACTGATGCCAAGCCTGATTAAAAATAATGTTGTGGTTGAAGGTGAGGCACCTCAACGTCAAGGCTTGCTCATGCAGTTGCTTATTGCAAGTTTCCCTGTACTTTTAATCATTTTGTTATTCATGTTCTTTATGCGCAACATGGGTGGCGGTGCAGGTGGTAAAAACGGCCCAATGAGTTTTGGTAAATCTAAAGCCAAAATGCTGTCTGAAGACCAGATTAAAGTCACTTTCACTGATGTTGCCGGTTGTGACGAAGCCAAGCAGGAAGTCGTTGAAATCGTAGATTTCCTGAAAGATCCAACCAAATTTAAACGTCTGGGTGCAAGTATTCCACGCGGTGTGTTAATGGTCGGTCCTCCAGGTACGGGTAAAACCTTACTTGCCAAAGCCATTGCCGGTGAAGCGAAAGTTCCATTCTTTAGTATTTCAGGTTCTGACTTCGTTGAGATGTTTGTCGGTGTTGGTGCATCCCGTGTTCGTGACATGTTCGAACAGGCGAAACGTCATGCACCATGTATCATCTTTATTGATGAGATTGATGCAGTCGGTCGTCACCGTGGTTCAGGTACCGGTGGTGGTCACGATGAACGTGAACAGACACTGAACCAGATGCTAGTTGAAATGGACGGCTTTGAAGGTAATGAAGGCATTATCGTGATTGCTGCAACCAACCGTGCAGATGTACTGGATAAAGCACTTCTTCGTCCAGGCCGTTTTGACCGTCAAGTTGTGGTTGGTTTGCCAGACATCAAAGGTCGTGAACAAATCCTGAATGTACATTTGAAAAAATTACCTTCAGTGACAGGTGTGGATGTTAAGGTTCTTGCACGTGGTACACCTGGCTTCTCGGGTGCGCAATTGGCAAACCTAGTGAATGAAGCTGCTCTGTTTGCTGCACGCCGTAACAAGAACACCGTCGATATGCATGACTTTGAAGATGCAAAAGACAAGCTGTATATGGGTCCTGAGCGTAAATCGATGGTACTTCGTGATGAAGAGCGTCGCGCGACAGCTTATCATGAAGCAGGTCATGCAATTGTTGCTGAAAGCTTGCCAGGTACAGATCCTGTGCATAAAGTGACGATCATGCCGCGTGGCTGGGCTTTAGGTGTCACCTGGCAGCTGCCTGAATTTGACCAGACTAGCCATTATAAAGACAAAATGTTGAATGAACTTTCGATTTTGTTTGGTGGTCGTATTGCTGAAGAAGTCTTCATTAACCAGATGTCGACTGGCGCTTCAAATGACTTCGAACGTGCAACTAAAATGGCACGTGCGATGGTGACTAAATACGGTATGTCGGACAAACTTGGTGTGATGGTTTATGAAGAAGATGCACAGCAATCTTTCATGGGCAGTATTGGTAGTCGCAGTATTTCGGAAACCACACAACTAGAAGTCGATCGTGAAATTCGTCGAATTCTGGATGAGCAATATAAAATCGCACGCGATATCTTGGAAAGTAAAAAAGATATTGCCCATGCGATGGTGAAAGCCTTGATGGAATGGGAAACCATTGATCGTGATCAAATTCGTGACATCATGGAAGGTCGTGAGCCTCAGCCACCAAAAGTCTATGTTGCAGATAATCCTGTGATTGATGTAACCCCAGATGATGGTCCGTTGACTCCTCCGCCATTGCCAGCGAACTAAGCTCAATAAAAAAACCGCCTTCGGGTGGTTTTTTATGCTTGTCATTTTTGTCATAGCTTTTTGAGTGTTATATTGAGCTATTAAAAATGAATAAGAAAATAAAAATGAATATGCCTGTTCTGGAATCCAGTGTTTACCAGCTTCGTCTTGAACCGTTGAGCTGGGAGCATTTTTCTGATTTAGCTATCGCATGCGCTGAAGAAAATTTAGGTGAGGTTTTATATAACTCAGTGCCTTATCTGCCTAACTTAAAAAAATATTTTACTCAGGCTTTTGAACAGCAAGCTCAAGGTGAAAGGATGGCTTTTGCTGTGATTGATTTAAACTCCGGCCGAGCAATTGGAACCACCAGTTATCATGATATTAAGGCGGAAATTCCACGTTTTGAAATTGGTTATACCTGGTATGCCAAGCGCTATCACAGAACCTATGTAAATCGCGTCTGTAAATATCTTTTGTTAAGACATGCTTTTGAAAATTTAAATGCTCAGGTGGTCGGCTTTCGGACTGATCACTTGAATCTTCCCAGCCAAAAAGCGATTGAAGCAATAGGTGCCAAACGAGATGGCATTATCAGGTGTCATATGCTACGTAAAGATGGACAGACTATTCGAGATAGCTATATCTATACTATTTTAGAAAGTGAATGGGCAGATGTGAAAGCATTATTACAAACTAAACTGATGCAATATTCCCAAAACAATTACTTCGAAATCTAGGTCCTAGCCTTATTCCACTTTGCTTTATTCAGCGATCCATAAGACAATATCGGGGTTATTTTGAGTGAGTATTGAATCATGCAGCTGATGCCTTTGTTACCACATGTATGGACATTTGGTGATTTAAAATTGGACTTATCCCAGCCGCATGTGATGGGGATTCTCAATGTCACCCCAGACTCTTTTAGTGATGGTGGTCGGCATAATCACAAAGAAGATGCAGTCGCACGTGCGCTTGAAATGATCGCTGAAGGCGCGACCGTGATTGATATTGGCGGTGAATCGACCCGTCCAGGTGCCGCAGTGGTAGAAGTGGAAGAAGAAATTCGCCGCGTAGTGCCTGTGGTGGAAGAACTGGCTAAACATAAGGTCATTCTCTCGATTGATACGTCGCAACCTGAAGTCATACGCGCAGCGGTTCGGGCCGGAGCACATATCTGGAATGATGTCCGTGCTTTGACTCGGCCGAATGCATTGCAGACCGCAGCAGAACTCAATATTCCAGTGATCATCATGCATATGCGCGGTGAGCCGACCACCATGAACAATCTGGATCAATATGAGGATGTCACTAAAGATGTGATACGCGAGTTATCCCAACGTGTTCAGGATGCTTTAGATGTTGGAGTAAAAGCGGAAAATATCATGATTGATCCAGGTTTTGGTTTCGCTAAAAATGCCCAGCAAAATTTAAAGCTGTTGCAAGAGTTTTATAAATTGACAGAAATGGGCTATCCGATTTTGTCTGCTTTATCACGTAAACGCTTTATCGGAGCAGTTTTGGATGGGGCAGAACCACAAGAGCGTGCAGTGGGTTCAGCAACAGCGCATTTGTTGAGTATTCAGCAGGGTGCATGTATGGTACGGGCACATGATGTTAAAGTCACAGCCGATGCGATTAAAGTCTGGCAAGCTATGCAAATGGTTTAAAAATCGAGGCTGGGAAATCCCTACATTGGCAATGTTGTTTGGCTTTTAAGCAACAATATGCTATATAGGCACGCTTAGATTAGATAGTCATCCTTTAGAGTGCCTGTAATGTTTGCAGATTTACTTCTCCCCATGTTCGATGATGAGTATTATCCCGATATTCTGGTTGCTGAAATTAAGCAGCACATCGAACGTTTTGCCCAAAAACTTGCTAAATCAGGTTTGTCAGATCAGGAGGTTTATCAGCTTGCCAATCTGACAGTGGCTGATATCAATGTCATGAAACCTCAGTTCGAAGATCTGGATTCGTCTCTGGATGATACTGCCGCGGATTATATTGCCGAAGCCATGATGATGGTGGTGCAAGAGCACGGCCTGTTCGAGATTGAAATGGAAGAACTGATTACCAATCGTGAATGGTGATTTAAGAAAACCCTGCAGATGCAGGGTTTTTTATTGTCTGTTCAAATAATCTTTAAAGCTATTAAAGCGAATTGAGCCGAGTAATTGTTGCTCTTCATTCATGCATTGCTGATAAAGGTTTTGATAATAAGCCTGCAGATTCAACTGACCTTGAATCTGTTGTGGTGTTTTAGATCTGGACTGTTGATAAGCCCAAAAAGCCATTTGCCGGAGTTTCTGCAACCTGATTTGGTCAATCGCGCTACAGGAACTTTTAAATAAAGGTTCCAAGGTCACAGCGCCAAAAGAGGAAAGCGCTAAAATGATCATGCTGATAATAACCAGCACATCCGAATGAATCAGATAAAGGTTGAGCAATAAGCATAGAAAAATTGGAATTTGCAGATAGAGACAGTTTTGCAAATGCTGACTATAGGCTTTGGAGCCGAATTTCGCCTGATATTGTGCATACCAGATATAGGGATACAGTAGTGCCATCAGTACAATTAAGGTGACATTAAAGGCAATCGTGGCATTTTTAAAAAAATAATATTCCAGAAATACTGAGCTGATACTACAGGCTATACAGACCAGAAGAGACAGTAAATTAATCGCGATAACAAACTGGATATTTTGCAGGGCATTAAATTTGAAGCGGCTATAACGCAGCTTCAGGAAAAAAGCGTCTGGATGACGTAATTGTAATGTAGCGAGATCGAAGTGTTTTAATTCTGACATGGGGATTTCGCGTTAAAAGAATAAAATGCAGGCACAAAAAAACCAGCCTAATGCTGGATTTTTTATTGCACCATTTTAATAAATATTAAAATGGTGCCCGAGGCCAGACTCGAACTGGCACGCTTTGTGGGCGGGGGATTTTAAATCCCCTGTGTCTACCGATTTCACCACTCGGGCATGTGCGCAATAATAGAGGACGAAATAAAGCTTGGCAAGCAAATTTCTAAATGATTGCTTTCTTTTCAAGCAATTCCGTAGCTTCTATTCTAAAAACCAGCAAATCAACGTTTTTTAAAAGTCAATATTTGCAGATCTTTAAGACGACCAATGAAAAATGATAGAGGGAACTATGAATTCTCATCCAGATAGCTGTCGACATCTAGATGCTTGATCGTTTTACAATATTGATGCTCATATTTCAGTAGCCGCGTATATAACCCGGCAAAGTGATTTAATTGCTGTTTTAGTTCGGCATGCCGAGGATCATGGCTTGAATAAAAACGTAATTTTAGTCGGATCAGACAGGTCTGTTTATAAGCCCAAAAACAGATTTTACGTAATTGTTGTAGCTGATAGTGCTCAGTATTTTTGCTATTTTCCTTGAATAAATTTTCCCGATAAAAGCGCACAAAGCCAAAGCTCACGCCAAAGAAGAATAAGCTCCACATCAGCAAACTGCTTTGTATAAAGACCGGATTTAAGGCTTGCAATAGAATCACAATAGCCATCTTGATTGGAGTATGCCGTAATAACTGATACAGCGAATAAGAAGAATGCTGAATCTGGTACAGAATCAAGGTCTGACTCAACATCAGGAACAGTAGAATGGCCAAAATGGCATAACTCTGTGCCTGAAATTCACTGATTTGCACAAAAGATTGCTGTACCAGATCTCCTAACATCAAACTGATGGGAACAAAAATCATGGCGGCCAAGGCCCAAGGAATGAAGAGCTTGGCTTTATCCCAGATTCCACGGATTTTAATCTGACTGTAAAACAGGTAATTTCCTTTAAATGCAGTCGGATATTGGCGCTTAAGTTGCTGCAGCAACAAAGTCACTTGCGTAAGGGGCGTCATCCAGAGATTAATTTAATATATAGATGAAGCACTATAGTCGATTTTGCGCAAAATCGCAGAAGAAATGCAGTTTCAGATCGTAGCGCTGTTTTAATCATGAAGATTTTGATTTTTTAGCCACGAATTATGCGAAAATAGCCGATTCAAGATTTATTTTTTTAAGGACAGTTTATGACTGATCAATCTCCTCAGGCGTTAAGCGACATCGAAATTTTAGACATCCTGCAAAGTATGAAAAAGGATGAGCTAAATACTGAGGCGCAAGCAGCAATTCGTCAGGGTGGTAAAGCTGGTCGTCAGGAAGCGCATAAAGCAGCCTTAGTAGCATTGAATCAGTCATTTGAAGACAAATTTGTCGAAGCCGTATCTTTGGCTTTGGGTCTGAATGCAGCACAAATCAAAAAAATCCGTTATAAAAAAGACCGAATCCGTATTTTAAAAGCGCGCGGTATTGATTATATGGCGATTGATGGCGCTGAAACTGCGCAAGTGCTGTCACAAATTGCCCAAGCAATTGTGCGTGAAGATGCCATTGTCACCCATGACCTGCATAATATTTTCCCATTCTGGAAAGAAGGCTGGCCAATGGTGCAATTCGATAATGCCTACAAAATTTTAGAAGATGATATCCAGATTCACTATCAAGCCGTTCTTGAGGCTTTATTAGCAAAAATCTAAGCTATAACTAGATCTAAAAAAAAGCACCCAAAGGTGCTTTTTTAATCACGATATATCAGTGCAATCAGCCAGCTGATGGGCAGAATAAATAAACGCCACCACGTGATTAATGGCCAATAAAAATACTCTCCAAATCTCAAGGTCGAGTCGAAACCTTGACGGCGACGTTCATGCGGGTAGGGAATAATGAAAACTGTTAAAACCATCAGAATGATGGCTGCGAGTAAAAGCAGGGGATTCTGTTGTTTGGCAAAGAAGAAGTAAAACAAATACAGGGCTGAATAAAAAAACAGACATGCCAATAATGCAGAAATATTCATCACTCACCTTATGGATTTTTTTATTAGAATAATTTTTTGAATAGAGGGCTAAAAAGAAGAACCAGATTAATCTGATTCTTCTTGAATAACTGAATTGGTTTCGATTAGGCGGGTCACCAGCAACTGGTCAATTTTAAAATGATCGACATCCACCACTTCAAACTTATAAGCACCAAATATCACGGCATCTGCAGGACGTGGAATCTTGCGTAATTTATACATCATGAAGCCAGCAATGGTTTCATAGTTCTCATCATCAGGCATTTCATCAATTTCAAGCGCATGCTTGATGTCTTCAATCGGCGTGCTGCCTTCAATCAGCCAGGAATTATTGTCACGTTTAATAATTTGCTGATCGGCTTCAATAGGCGTCACCCAGTCACCCATCACGGTAATCATAATATCAGAAAGGGTAATCACGCCAACGACCAGCGCATATTCATTAATGACGACGGCAAACTTTTCCTTGGTGGAACGGAAACGGTCCAGAACTTCCGATAAGGTCAAAGTGTCAGGAATAGTCAGGACATTACGGATGGTATTTTCATTGAGTTGCAGCAGCGACTGGTTGTTCAGAATACGCACCAGAATGTCTTTGGCGTCGACATAGCCAATCACACTGTCAATGTCATTGCTACATACCAGAAACTTGGAATAGGGGTATTCCGCCAGCTTTTGCCGAATACTTTCTTCCGGTTCATTTAAGGTGAAGAACACCACATTTTCACGTGTGGTCATACTCGAAGGCACGTTACGTTCTTCCAGCTCGAATACGTTTTCAATGAAATGGTGTTCCTGTTTCTGGAGCACGCCTGCCTGTGCACCGGCATCCATCACTGCAGAAATATCATCAAAAGTAATATTGTCATCACGAATAGTATTTACTTTAAACAGACGGAACAGCATGTTGGCAATCGCATTGATAAACCAAGCCAAAGGTTTGCAGACTTTAATGAAAATCTGAATTGGCTCGATGACTGAGACTGCGATCTTTTCTGGCGCAATCATGGCCAGACGTTTCGGCATCAGGTCTGCAAATAAAATAAATAATGAAGTGACGACCGTAAAGGAAAGCGCAAAGCTGATATTGTCAGCCCAAGGTCCTTGGTAAAAGCGGGAAACAAAATTATAAATATAAGGACGGAAGGCACCTTCACCTAAAATACCACCAAGAATGGCAACTGCATTTAAACCAATTTGGGAGGCTGCAAAGAAGTCTGCAGAATTTTCTTGTAGATCTAAAACTTTTTGAGCGCGATGATCACCCGACTCAGCCAGAATTTTGAGTTTGACTTTACGGGCACCAGCGAGGGCGATTTCAGTTAAAGATAAAAAACCGGCCCCCGTGATGAGTATTAAGATAATCACAATATTTTGTAAGAGGCTCACAAATCCACCTGTGGATGAATAGTATCTTGGGATATTTTTAACACAAAAAAAGACTTGAGGTGTAACAATGACATCTCAAGTCTTCGAAGTATAATCTTAAAAAATAAGAATTTAGAAGATTTTGAGTTTAATAATGTGAAAATTGAGAATTATTGCTCAGGAATTCACGGTTTTCTTCTTCAATCATCTGGCGGGCGACATATAAAATCAGCTGACGTAACCAGCGATGCGCCGGATGATGATGCAATAAAGGACACCATGCCATTTTCAATTCAAATTCAGGAATATAAAACGGAGGGTCTTTGAGAATTAAATTGTGATTCTTGGCTTGCAGACGTGCGATGCGTGAAGGCAGTGTTGCGATCAGATCTACATTGGCAGCCAATAATCCCGGCATTTGATAGTGACGGGTAAAGACGGAGATTTTACGTTTCTGGCCAATACGTTCTAAAGCCTGATCGATCCAGCCTAAACCGGCCTGTTTTTCAGGATTTACCCCGAAGCCAACACCCATACCGGTTTTAGAAACCCAGATATGCTGTGCATCCAAATAGCTTTTTAAGTTCAGGTTGCTTGCGGCAGGATGCTTGTTATTTAAAAGACAAGAAAAGCTGTCGCGCCAGACCAGAACCTGATGAAAACTTTGCGGAATCTCATTAAAGCGGTTAATTGCCAGATCGACCTTGCCTTGTTCCATGTCACGATACGACACGTCACTTGGCGTCAGAAAATCCAATACCACATTCGGTGCTTCTGAACGTAAGGCTTTGACCAGACGCGGAACCAGCGTTGCTTCCGCATAATCCGAAGTCATGATCCGGAACACACGATTTGAGGTATAAGGACGGAACTCGGTACGTGGTTCCAGAATCATCGACAAGTCAGCCAGTGCATCCCGAATGCGGGGCTGTAATTCTAAAGCACGTTCGGTTGGAGTCATGCCTTCAGAAGAACGGATCAGGAGGGGATCATTAAATAAATTGCGTAATCGGCGTAAAATATTACTCATGGCAGGCTGGGTAACACCCAATTGTTCTGCTGCACGTGTGACATTTTTTTCGCGAAGAAGTACATCAAGATAAATTAATAGATTGAGATCGACCCGCTCCAGATTCATAAAAGAAATACCGAGAATAAATACAAGAAATTATGATGATTATGCCATAATTGCCGGGCCTTGTGTAAAGCGCCGATGAAAAAAGCCATGTGCTCACTGATAAAGTTTACAGAATTAACACAGGCTTAAGCTCCATTATTTCGAGTGTACATAAGAAAAAAGATGTACGTTAAATGGATCATCATTTAGCCTTTTTTATAGATTGGAATGAAAACCATATTTTCGGTTTAAAAGAACATGAGAAAGGCTGTTCTTGTATTCAAGATTTGAGTGAAAAGTAAACTAAATTAAGAATTCCTTAAGTTGAATAAATCATCAAAGATCAGCATTTTTTAAAAATAAAAGGACATAAAACCCATATCCAGACTTAAGTCTAATGAATTATTTTTAAGCAACATGCGGAAATTTTATCCATTTTTATTTTTAAATAAATTTATATGAAACAGTATCTTAATATAATTTATCGAGATTATACTAAGACTTTGATCTACTCATTTTTTAAATAAATACTGAAGATTCTTGCAGACTATTGGATTAATTTTCATAAGCCCACTAATCTTTAGCTATCCCAACGGATCGTCGAAAATCTGAACAAGTCATTGAGGGTGTGATTTGAGCGGTTCGTTGCAGAAAAATCCTAATATTATTACAGGAATATATCATGACTACATACCAAACAGCGATTGATGCAATCCGCGAATTAAAAGCGAAATTCGGTAACACTTGGGCAGACATCAGTCCTGAAGATGCTGCGCGTATGCAACTTCAAAACCGTTTCAAAACTGGTTTAGACATTGCGAAATATACAGCGGCAATTATGCGTCGTGATATGGCTGCTTATGATGCAGACTCTAGCAAATACACTCAATCACTAGGTTGCTGGCACGGTTTCATCGCGCAACAAAAAATGATTGCGAACAAAAAATACTTCGGTACGACTGAACGTCGCTACATCTACCTTTCTGGTTGGATGGTTGCAGCGCTTCGTTCAGAATTCGGTCCACTTCCTGACCAATCAATGCACGAAAAAACTTCTGTTCCTGCATTGATCGAAGAAATCTACACTTTCTTACGTCAAGCTGACGCGAAAGAATTAAACGACTTGTTCCGTGCCCTTAAAAAAGCACAAGAAGCGGGCGACACTGCTAAAGCAGCTGAAATCACTTCACAAATCGACAACTTCCAAACTCACGTTGTGCCAATTATTGCGGACATCGACGCTGGTTTCGGTAACGAAGAAGCGACTTACCTTCTTGCTAAGAAAATGATCGAAGCGGGTGCTTGTGCACTACAAATCGAAAACCAGGTTTCTGACGCGAAACAATGTGGTCACCAAGCTGGTAAAGTAACAGTTCCACACGAAGACTTCATCGCGAAAATCCACGCTCTTCGCTATGCATTCCTGGAAATGGGTCTTGACGACGGTATCATCGTTGCACGTACTGACTCTGAAGGCGCTGACTTGACTCAAAAAATCCCAGTGGTTAAAGAGCCAGGCGACATCGCTTCTCAATACATCAGCTACTTAGACACAACTGAAATCGACATTTCAGAAGCGCAAGAAGACGAAATCCTGATCAAGCGTGATGGTAAACTTCACCGTCCTAAACGTCTTGCTTCTGGTCTATACCAGTTCCGTGAAGGCACTCAAATCGACCGCGTTGTACTTGACTGTGTAACTAGCCTACAAAACGGTGCTGACCTTCTTTGGATCGAAACTGCGACTCCAAACGTTGCTGAAATTGCTCACATGGTTAACCGTGTACGTGAAACAGTTCCAAATGCGAAACTTGTTTATAACAACTCGCCTTCGTTCAACTGGACTTTAAACTTCCGTCAACAAGCATATGACCGTTGGGTTGCTGAAGGTAAAGACGTTTCTGCTTACGACCGTGCTAAGTTAATGAGCGCTGAGTACGATGCAACTGAACTGGCTGCTGAAGCTGACGAAAAAGTTCGTACATTCCAAGCTGACGCTGCTCGTGAAGCGGGTGTGTTCCATCACTTGATCACACTTCCGACTTACCACACAGCTGCGCTTTCTACTCATGAGCTTGCTCAAGGTTACTTCGGTACTGAAGGTATGTTGGCTTATGTTGCTGGCGTACAACGTAAAGAAATCCGCGGCGGTATCGCATGTGTTAAACACCAAGCAATGGCTGGTTCTGACATCGGTGATGACCACAAAGAAATCTTCGCTGGTGACAATGCATTGAAAGCTGGTGATGATTCTAAAAACACAATGAACCAGTTCAGCGCTTAATCCGCTTAATTGATTCACCAAAAAACCCTGCATCTGCAGGGTTTTTTGTTTGGAAAAATGCTATTAATAAATAGGGAAGAGCAATCTCAAGAACGTGCTCAAGAGGGATTATCCATAATTTCTCCATGATTGGTTTTTATCGCAGCTTTTATGTGTTTAATTCTTGCATTCTAGTGCTATGTCACTGAATATTTGGATATAGCATGCTTATGTTCTGCATCAATTTACCCCTATTTAATTAAAAGTGACCCGGACTTATGCTGTCTAAATTTTTTATCCACCGCCCGATCTTTGCCGGGGTACTGGCGATTGTTGTCATGGCAATCGGCTTGTTCGCAGTGATGAACCTGCCAGTGGAACGTTATCCGGACATTGCCCCGCCAAGGATAACGGTGGCAGCAACTTATAGCGGCGCTTCTGCGGAAACTGTGGAAGAAAGCGTGACTCAAGTGCTGGAGCAGCAAATCAAAGGCATTGATCATCTGCTGTATTTCAGCTCGAGTAGTGATTCTTCGGGGCGTAGCCGGGTCAGCATTAGTTTTGAAAATGGCACCGACCCGGATACTGCACAGGTTCAGGTGCAAAATGCGATTAATGGGGTACTAAACCGATTACCGGAAGATGTGCAACGCCAAGGTGTCAATGTCTTTAAATCGCTCGGTGATACCCATATGGTGATCAGCCTGTATGATGAGTCGAGGCGCAGCAATAATATTGAACTTTCCGACTATCTGATGACCCATCTGGAACAGGACATTTCCCGGATTGAAGGCATTGGTGAGGTGGATGTTTTTGGTTCACAATATGCGATGCGGATCTGGCTGAATCCGGCAAAATTAAAACAATATAACCTGATGCCAAGTGATGTGCGTGCTGCGATTGAAGCCCAGAATACTCAGGTCGCTGCTGGTGCGATTGGTGATCTTCCAGCCATAGACGAGCAATACCTGAATGCCAAAGTTACTTCGGGTTCACGGCTAAAAACTGTAGAAGAATTCCAGAATATTATTGTCAAATCGGATCGTGCCGGCAGCTTTATTTATTTGAAAGATATTGCGCGGGTAGAACTGGGTGCTGAAAATTATCAGTCTTATAGTACCAATAATGGTTATCCATCAGCAGGTCTGGGTATTTCACTGGCCTCAGGGGCCAATGCCATTGCCACCTCTAATCTGATTAAGGCTGAAATTGCCCGTATTTCCCAGCAATTGCCTGAAGGCTATAAAATTGCTTACCCACGTGACAATACGCCCTTTGTACAAGAATCAATTAAAGAAGTGATCAAAACCCTGATCGAAGCTGTGATCTTGGTCATCATTGTGATGTTCATTTTCTTGCAGAACTGGCGTGCCACTTTGATTCCCACCGTGACTGTTCCGGTAGTGATTTTGGGTACCATGGCGGTGTTGTATGCACTGGGTATGAGTGTCAACACTTTAACCTTATTTGCGCTGGTTCTGGCGATCGGCCTGTTGGTGGATGATGCGATTGTTGTGGTGGAAAACGTCGAACGGCTGATGCATGAAAAGCAACTGTCTGCCAAGGACGCTGCCCTGGAATCCATGCAGGAAATTAGTGGGGCACTGATCGGGATTACGTTGGTCTTAACCGCAGTCTTTATTCCGATGGCTTTTTTTGGTGGATCGACTGGCGTGATCTACCGCCAGTTTTCTATTACCTTGGTTGCGGCGATGTCGCTGTCCTTAATGGTGGCCTTGATTCTAACCCCAGCATTGTGCGCGCTTATTCTAAAACCGAATCCTAAACCGGCAAAATGGGCGTCCTGGTTTAACCAGAAACTGGAGCATTTAAAATATCGATATCTGAATTTATCTAAACTCACGATTCAGCGTCAGGCGATCTGTTTGCTGCTGTTTGCCGGATTGATCAGTGTTTTTGCGCTGTTCTATCGCGCTTTGCCAACCAGTTTTTTACCGAGTGAGGATCAGGGGATTTTAAGCCTGCAGATTAAATTGCAGGAAGGCGCCCCGATGAAACATACCATTCAGATCGGTGAAGAAGTTCGTAAGTATTTTCTGGATCAGGAACAAGTCAACGTCAATCTGGTGATGATCCGTTATGGGCGAAATTTCTCTGGAACTGGTCAGAATTTGGCGACCGGTTTTGTGGCATTAAAACATTGGGATGAGCGTTCCGGTCAGGACAATACTGCACAAGCGATTCGTGAACGGGCCTTGAAGCATTTTCAAAGTAATCGCAATGCACAAATTAACGTGTCCATGCCAGCTTCAGTCAATGGTCTGGGACAAACCGATGGTCTGGATTTCTGGATTCGAGATATCAATGGCAATGGCCGGCAATATCTGGAACAGCAATTTAAAGCGCTGGAAGCTCGGGCGGGCAACTATACGAGCTTTGAAAATCTGGGCAAACGTTCTAATCCTGACAAAGCAGAACTACGTGTCAATATTGACCAGAAACAGGCCATGGCCAATGGCCTGACCCAATCGGCGATTAACAGTACCTTATCCAGTGCCTGGGGCGGCAGTTATATCAATGACTTTATTGATCGCGGCCGGATTAAACGGGTGATCATGCAGGGTGATGCTGAATTCCGTTCCAAGCCGGAAGATCTGGCACAGTGGCATGTACGAAATGACCAAAATCAGATGGTGCCTTTCAGTAACTTCTCGCAAGTGGGCTGGAGTGGTGGCCCTGAAGTGGTCAACCGTTTTATGGGTTATACCGCATTGCAAATGGAAGCGGATCGGGCCAAAGACAGCAGTTCCGGCCAAGCCATGCAGGATGTGGAAGCTTTAATTGCCGAGCAGGAAGGGGTGGATGTGGTCTGGAGCGGTCTTTCTTTCGAGGAAAAACAGTCCAATAATCAGGCGATCTGGCTGTATCTGATTTCAATTGGCTTTATTTTTCTCTGTCTCGCAGCTTTATATGAAAGCTGGAGCATTCCAACGGCCGTGATGTCAGCTATTCCACTCGGAATTGGCGGCAATATTATTTTCAGTTATCTGGCTGGTTTCCCGAATGATATCTATTTCCAGATTGCCTTGCTAACCACCATCGGTCTGTCCTGTAAGAATGCCATTCTGATTGTGGAGTTTGCTTCGTTAGCGCAGCAACAAGGAAAATCGGTAGTAGAAGCGGCACTAGAAGGTGCGTCTTTACGCCTACGTCCAATTTTGATGACTTCTTTGGCTTTTGGCGCAGGGATTTTACCGCTGGTCTTTGCTACAGGCGCAGGTGCGGTGAGTCGTCAGGAAATTGGTGTAAGTGTATTTGGTGGTGTCATTTTTGGAACATTACTGGTGCTGATTTTTATTCCATTTATGTATGTTTTGATTCGCCAACTCATCATCAAAAAATCGCGTGCTTAAAACAAGGGAAAACTGTAGAGCTAAAAAATCCTCGTTTATACGGGGATTTTTTTATCGCCAAAACTGGTCCAATGACTGGTTACATTTTCAGCATGGTGTGAAAATTGCTATAGAAATCATCTATTCATACAAGAATGCGTCGTGAGAATGCATCTGATGGGGATTTTTATTCATGTTGTCACGCTTTTTTATTTATCGACCTAAATTTGCAACCGTGATCGCCATTATCATGATGGTGTTAGGAATTTTTGCACTGCAAAAAATTCCGATTGAGCATATGCCGAATATGGATGCACCTGCATTAGGGGTTTCTGCGGGGTATCGGGGTGCATCTGCGGAAACCGTTGAGCAATCGGTCACGCAAATTTTAGAACAAGCGGTAAAAGGCATTGAAGGTTTGGAAAGCTTTCAGTCCAACAGTAGCGTGGGACGTGCAAATCTGACCCTGTCGTTTGAGCAAGGCGTGGATCTCGATCAGGCACTGTTGCAAGTGCAAAATGCAGTCAATGGTGTGCTAAGTCGATTGCCTGAAGAAACCCAGCAAAATGGAGTGGCTGTTTATAAACAAGGTTATGATCAATTTGCATTACTGAGTTTATATGATGAATCAGGGAAGGTGACACCTACAGAGCTTGCTGACTATTTAATGGTGCATGTCGAACCGCGGTTTTCCCGTATTGACGGGATGGGTGAGGTGGAGCTTTATGGCGCAGGCTATGCGATGCGCATTTGGCTCAATCCACATAAACTGCGCCAATTTAATCTGATGCCGAGTGATATTCGCAATGCAGTCGAGGCACAAAATGCACCACTTGTGTCTGGTTCTATTGGTGGATTACCGACAGCACAAGATCAATACATGAATGCTAAGGTCAGTGCGGATTCACGTTTAAGTAGTATTCATGAATTTGAAAAAATTATTGTGAAAACAACAGATTCAGGTTCGATCCTGTACTTGAAAGATGTCGCACGTGTTGAATTAGGGGCAGAAAGTTATAATCATTTAAATTATACCAACGGTCATTTATCCGCTGCATTATCGATTCAATTGGCACCACGGAGTAATGCCATTGCGGTTTCAGAGCAGATGCAAATGGTATTGAAAAATGCCCAAGCCAATTTGCCTGCACATTATCAATTGCGTATGACCATGGACAAAACCCCATTTATTACCAGTTCAATTGAACAAGTCGCGAAAACTCTGGTCGAAGCGATGGTACTGGTGGTTTTGGTGATGTTTATCTTCCTGCAAAACTGGCGTGCCACTATTATTCCTGCAGTCACGATTCCGATTGTAGTTTTAGCCACATTTGCGGTGCTGTATGTATTGGGAATGAGCTTAAACAGTTTTACCTTGTTTGCCCTGATTTTGGCGATTGGCCTGTTGGTCGATGATGCCATTGTGGTCGTGGAAAACATTGAACGTTTGATGCATGAAGAACATTTGGATGCTCAGGCTGCAGCTTTAAAGTCAATGAAGGAAATTAGCGGTGCATTGATCGGGATTACGTTGGTCTTAACGGCTGTATTTATTCCCATGGCATTTTTTGGAAGTATGACAGGGGTCATCTATCGTCAGTTTTCCATCACGTTGGTCGTGGCAATGCTACTTTCTTTATTGGTGGCACTCATCATCACCCCTACGTTTGCAGCGCAACTGCTAAAGCGTCAACCACATCAACCAAAATGGGCACAGCATTTTAATCGTGGCATGGATAAACTCACCATACGTTACCAAAAGCTTTCTGCACGTAGCATGCAGTTTAAAATGACGATGTTGGCTGTATTTAGTATATGTGTTTTAGGCTTTGGCTGGCTTTATAAAACCTTGCCCGAAGGGCTGATGCCAACGGAAGATATGGGCTTTGTCATGGGTCAAATTGTGATGCCAGGCAATGCACCACGTTCTGAGATAGAAAAAGTCGGGCGTGAAGTCCAAGACTATTTAATGCAGCATGAATCTGAGCGCATCCAAAGCATTGGGATTTGGTATAGCGGAAACAATGTTGGGGTTGGGCCTTATCGTGGTCAGCTCTTTGTCGTATTAAAGGACTGGGCAGCGCGTAAAAATCCTGAAGATACCGTCTTTGCTATTGTAGATCGTGCACAAAAGCACTTTGCCAATCATGCCAATGCCCAGATTTTCTTTATGGCGCCTTCTATGTCTAGTAATGGACGTGTGGTCGACTTTTGGTTACAAGATTTAGATTCACGGGGCAGCGAGTTTTTACAGCAATCCTTCTCTGAGATTGAAACCCGTGCCAAAGCAAAATCATCGATTGAATATTTACAACTTGATGTACCCAAAGAAAGTGCCGAGCTGAATATTAAACTGGATGTAGAACGTTTACTCAAATATGCCGTACCTCAGCAAAGTTTTAATAGTACGTTGGCTGCGGCTTGGAGTGGTACTTATATCAACGACTTTATTGATCGTGGACAAATCAAACGGGTCATCATGCAAGGCGAAGCGGAGTTCCGTTCTAAACCTGAAGATTTGGCACATTGGCATGTTCGTAATAGCACAGGCGAAATGTTATCGTTTAATCAATTCACTACGCTGAATTGGCAAGGTGGACCGAATAGTATCAACCGTTATATGGGCTATAACGCCGTGCCTGTATATGCAGGTATTCCCAAAGATCAATTTTCGAGTCAAACCATGCAAGATGTCGAAGCTTTAGTCGATGAACAAGACGGAGTAAATTTGGCCTGGAGTGGAGCCGCCTTAGAAGAAAAACGTAGCAGTGGGCAAGCTATTTTCTTGTATCTAATTTCGATTGCCTTTATTTTCTTATGTTTAACGGCACTCTATGAAAGCTGGACGATTCCTGCTGTGGTGTTGACCGCGATTCCTCTGGGCGTAGGAGGGAGTATTCTGTTCTGTGCCTGGTTCGGTTTTGCGAACGATATTTACTTCCATATCGCCTTGCTGACGACCATCGGTCTGTCCTGTAAAAATGCAATTTTGATTGTAGAGTTTGCCGCACAAGCAGAGCGGGCAGGTCATACTCCGGTTCAGGCCGCGATACTGGCCGCGGGCTTACGCTTGCGTCCTATTCTCATGACCTCCATTGCATTTGCAGCGGGCGTACTGCCTTTGATGTTTGCCACCGGCGTCAGTGCAATCAGCCGGCAGGAGATTGGCAGTAGTGTTTTTGGTGGGGTGCTATTTGCCACTGTCCTGGTACTGCTGTTTATTCCCTTTATGTATGTATTGATCCGTGGTCTGATGATTAAAAAAACAGTTTCTCAATCAGTGGTGATAGATCATCCATCTTTAGAAAGTGAACAAGCATGACTCAGTCAGGCTTTTTTCTGGCTAAATATCGAGGAATTGATTTATACAAAAAATATCGTCATATTGCAGCATGATCATTAAAATTATTCACATGAAAAATTAGGATACATAGGGATCAGGACAAACCTCTCTTGAATGCCAGACTTTTATAATGAGCTGCTTATGCCGACAATTTCAGAAAAAATCCAGCATATCCAACGACAATTACATTCTGAAAATCACGACATCGCTGTAGGCTTACTTAGTCAGCTGAATGTCGCCGATCAGGCGCGCATTTTAAGTCGTTTAGATGCTCGGCAACAGGCCCGAATTTTAAGGGAACTGAATGAATCGAGCTTGGTCTATGCTTTTATGCCCCTAGGGCAACAGTTAAACGTGGCACAGCACTTATCTATTTCAGAACTTGTTCCCATTCTGGACGCAATGCCTTCTGATGATTTTGTCGATATTTATAAGCAGTTTTCGCCGCCGCTACAGCTGCAATTGATGAGTGCATTATCTGAAGAATCCCAGCAAACCCTCAAAGATCTGGCCATCTATCCGGAAGGTACAGCGGGTGCCATGATGAGCTCAAGTTTTGTGACGCTCTCACCCGATTTAACCATGGATGAAGCGATACAGGCTTTACGTGTGGTGGTCGCCGGGCAGGAAACCCTGTATCTGATTTATATTGTCGATGCAGAAGAACGGCTGATCGGTGTGATTTCTTTAAGGCAGATCATACAGGCCTTACCTGAGCTGAGTATTGCCGAGGTGATGCAACGCGAAGTGATTTCTGCTCAGGTAACAGATGATCAGGAAATTGTAGCTCGAGCCTTGGCCTATTATGACTTTATTGCCCTGCCTGTAGTTGATGCCCAGCAAAAACTCTTAGGAATTGTTACCTATGACGATGCTATGGACATTGTCGAAGCCGAAACCACGGAAGATATTTTAAAGTCGGGTGCAGTAACGCCATTGACTGAATTGAGCTTGAAAACTGCCCCGATTTTGACCCTGTATCAGAAGCGGGTCTTTTGGCTGGTCATTCTGGTTTTTGGCAGTCTGCTCTCTGGAATCGGGATTGCACACTTTGAAGAGATCATTGCCGCACATATTGTGCTGGTATTTTTCTTGCCACTTTTGGTGGGTAGTGGCGGGAATGCCGGTTCGCAATCAGCCACCTTGATGGTGCGTGCCTTGGCCACAGGCGATGTCGAATTTAAGGACTGGTTTAACCTGCTCAGTCGAGAATCTCTGGTGGCGCTTTGTTTGGGCGGCACCATGGCGATTGCGGTATCCATTCTGGGTTATATTCGGGGAGATATCATGGTAGCTGTGGTGCTGGCCATCAGCATGCTCGGGATTGTGTTGATGGGCTGCCTGATCGGCATGAGTCTGCCTTTTATTTTAAATAAACTCAAACTTGATCCTGCCAGTGCTTCGGCGCCGTTGGTGACTTCCATCTGCGATGCTACCGGTGTAATTCTGTATTTATTCGTTGCTTCCAAATTATTGTTTTAATTCACAGATTGATACATCAGCGTAGAAAAAATACTTTATGCTCAAGAAAATCAGCATTATTTCTGGAATAACCTATGCCTGAGCCTGAACAAAAACCAAAACTAAGCCAACAAGAGGTAATACGTCTGGAACGTGATCTGGCCAAGTTTGCCAATATGATGGATTCCGTGGTGCGTATTCCGTTTACCAAGCAAGGAGTAGGGGCAGACGCGGCTTTGAGTACGATTCCGGTTGCTGGAGATATTGCCGGTTTTATATTGACCTGTTATGCCATTCATAAGGCCAAACAGATCGGGGTGCCGAGTGCCAAACTCAATCCAGTGATGAAGATGGCGGCGATCGATGCGGTAGTAGGATTTATTCCGGTGGCGGGCACGGTCTTTGATATTTTTATCCGGCCCAGTCGCAAGGCACTCGATGTCGTGCATCTGCATATTCGTGAGGAATATCAGATTAGCAGCGACCGGCATGTAGTGCACCCATTTTTGCATGAAAGTCTGGAGCGTAAACAACAGCAATCTGCATTCTGGCGCAATCCCGTGGTGGCCTGGATCTGGATTCATATTCCGGATATTTTAGGCACTTTATTCCTGATTTTATTTATCTTCGCGATCGGCTGGGGTGCTATGGCGCTATATCAATGGTTCAGCCAATGAGATCAGCTAAAGAATAATTAAATCCAATAAAAAAAGCCTGCAATTGCAGGCTTTTCTTGAATCAAAACTAAAGTTTTACTTAAGCACAATCAAGTTGTTGCAATGCAGCGACACGCTGTTCGATGCTTGGATGCGTCTGGAACAATGCAGCAAGGCTAAAGCCTTCTTCTTTACCCGCAGAAATCGCAAATGCTTTCATTTCTTTCGGCATGGCATCCGGCATTTCAGATTCTGCCTGTAAGCGCAGTAATGCTGAAATCATGGCTTGTTTACCTGCCAGACGTGCACCTGCTTCATCAGCACGGTATTCACGGTGACGAGAGAACCACATTACAATGGACGATGCCAAGATACCGAACACGATATCCAGCACAATAGTAATCACAAAATAGGCAATACCTGGTGCTTCACCTTCTTCACGACCAAAGACATTACGGTCAATAAAATCACCCGCGACACGTGCGAAGAACATCACGAAGGCGTTCACAACACCTTGGATCAGTGCCAGAGTGACCATGTCACCATTGGCGACGTGACCAATCTCATGTGCCAATACTGCACGAAGTTCGTCTTTGTTCATACGCTCAAGCAAGCCAGTTGATACCGCAACGAGAGCATCATTTTTGTTCCAGCCGGTGGCAAAGGCATTCGACTGGTAAGAGGGGAAAATACCCACTTCCGGCATTTTAATGCCTGCACGCTGAGAAAGTTGTGCAACTTCTTGGAGCAACCAGGCTTCAGCTTGGTTACGAGGTGCATTCGGGTCAATCAGTTCAGTACCCGTGGTCTTTTTCGCCATCCATTTAGACATGAACAGGGAAATCATTGAGCCGACCATACCGAACACAAAACAGATGACCAACAGGTTGCCTAGATTCAAGCCACCTGCGCCATGGTAACTACCGACACCGAAGAGTGACAAGATAATGCCAGCTACAACCAGTACCGCGAGGTTGGTTAGCAAGAACAAACCAATCCGCATCATTGAGAAATCCTCTTATTACAGAAAAATAATCTGATTATTAAATGTAAATCATTGAAATCAATATGCGGTGAAATCGAGAAGAATTCAAGGAAAAAATAGCATTTGGCTACAAAAAAAACAGGATATTTTTTGTGCAAATTGAAACATAGGTCTTTAAAAACAAAGCTGTTTAGGAGTTATTCACTTAAATATATTTTTGCAGATGCTGACGCATTCGCGGTGGCATATGAGCCTGCCGGTGCATCGGTGAAACTGCCATCCGCTTGAGCAATGATCTGACGCTGATACTTGGCAGCCTGAATATTGGAAGCTGTGGTGGTTTCAATCGAATAATTGTCAGAACTGGCAATCACACGGCCAGTACCAGAAGATGCTGTATAGGTAGAACTAGTATTGCCAATTCCCTGAGCATATAAGTTCTGATAACGGCTGCTGACACGACGGACATAGTCCTGAGTTTCACGAAACGGTGGCACACCCTTATATTTGGCAACATTACCTTCACCGGCATTATAGCCTGCCAGTGCCAAGGTGGTGTTGCCATTAAAACGTTTCAATAACCAGGCCAGATATTTGGCACCTGCCATAATATTCTGCTGCGGGTCATAAGCGTTGCTGACATTAAAACGACGGGCAGTCGCCGGCATAAGTTGCATTAAGCCCTGTGCACCGACTGGAGAGCGTGCCTGTACATTAAAACCGGATTCGGTATGCATCACAGCTTTAATCAAGCCTTCAGACACGCCATAGGTTTGTGCTGCCTGACGGATGATCGAGTCATAGGCATTTTTATTTTTACTATAGCTAGGTAACACGGAAGCTTCACTCGAGCCCCAGTTGCTATAACTGTGAATATTGCTGTCGGGATAATAAGTTTTCTTTTCTACCTGCAGGTGATTATAGCGACTTTTCTTATTGGTCAATAAAGTACTGCCATTACTGTCGCGTAATTGATAGATCGTTTGACCAGCATAAGCAAAATGACAACAGCTTGCCAATAGCAAACCACTGATCCCATAACGCCCCAAAACATGCACATTTATTTTCATTGTTTATATTAAGTAAACACAAGCGAGAAAAATTTAATAAAGAGTTTAACAAAAAATTACGGAATGAAAAGACTTGTGCGCTGCATTTATAAACGAGTTTGTAAATGCAAGTCATTTTTTACATTTTAGCGATAGAAAAAAAATATGATTTAATTTAAAACCTTAGGCTTGACAGGTTTAACTATTTGATTTTTATTAATAATTAAATTGATCAAAAAATAATCAATTCAAAGAAAAGCCTTATCTTTTGAGCCGGACAAGTTGTCAAGTCTGTTTCAATCCACAAAGTTATCCACAGCTTTTGTGGACAACTGTGGAAAAGTCCAAAAGATAAGCATCTTGACTAAAAAATGAACGCAATCGTTCAATATATCAATCTAAATAAAACATGAAAATGAAACTAATAAGACATTTTCATGAAAATAAATTCTTTTGATGCGATAGCGGTCCGAATCGGCTAAAATTGCGCGGTATTTTTTTTATGGGTTAATCTCGTCTATGTACTCGCCAGTTGAGTCCGAACAAGGATTTAATTTCAAACCTGAACTGCCAACAAGCTCAGCCTACTACCGTTTGTTGAAGAAGCTTCGCCGCCAGGTCGGACATGCCATTCGTGACTTCAAGATGATTGAAGAAGGCGATAAGGTCATGGTGTGTATTTCTGGTGGTAAAGACAGTTATACCCTGTTGGATATCCTGCTACAGTTCAAGCGCATCGCACCGATCAATTTCGATGTAGTGGCTGTGAATCTGGACCAGAAACAGCCAGGCTTCCCGGAAGATGTATTACCGCGTTATTTAGAAGAAAATAACATTCCGTATTACATTTTGGAAAAAGACACCTACAGCATCACTAAAAAGTTGACGCCTGAAGGTAAAACCTACTGTGCAGTCTGTTCGCGTTTGCGTCGTGGTTCTTTATACGGTTTTGCGCAGGAAATTGGTGCGACCAAGGTTGCCTTAGGCCATCATCGTGATGATATCCTGGCGACTTTCTTCCTGAACCTGTTCCATGGCGGCAGCTTGAAAGCTATGCCACCAAAACTGTTGTCTTCAGACAAAAAGAACATTCTGATTCGTCCACTGGCCTATGTGGAAGAAAAAGACATCATTAAATATGCAGAAATGCGTCAATTTCCAATTATTCCATGTAATTTATGTGGCTCTCAGGACAACCTGCAGCGCGCAATTATCAATGACATGTTACGTGATTGGGATAAAGCACATCCAAAACGTCTGCACAGCATTTTTGGCGCATTGCAAAATGTTTCGCCATCGCAGCTGGTCGATCGTGAATTATTTGATTTTGAAGTGCTGGACAGCCAGCGTGAATTCGACTTCAAAGGCGGTGATTCAACTGAAGAAGCTGTGGAAGGCGAGAACCGCCGGATCAATATGGTCAATCTGGGCTTTGCTGCAGACTAATTTTAGAACGTGTAGACATCAGCCTGCGGGTTGATGTCTGCTTATAAACATAAATAAAAATAGAACTACAAAAATTGAACGGCGCGTACAAAATTCGTTAGCCTTTGCGCTAATGATCATGATATAACAAAGCACAAGCATAATAGCTTCAACATGATGTCGTCTGGATAGTCGACACAAATGAACAAATAATTTGAGGAAAGATCATGCCTGCTTTTTTAACTGATGATTGGTTTTCAACTGTAGAAACTCTAACTGCGCAAGCTGGCGATTTGAATTTGCCACCAGCTTTGGCGAACCTTGCGATTAATTTGGTTGTAGCGGACACTACAGGTAATACTGAACTATCTTTAGATGGTGGGGCAATCAAAAAAGGTTTGTCTTCAAATGCCAAAACCACGCTGAATATGGATGGCGAAACCCTACGTAAAGTTTTCCTAGAGTTTGATATGGCTGCTGCGATGCAGGCATTTATGACAGGTAAAATCAAAGTACAGGGTGATATGTCACAATTGATGGCACTTCAGACTGCAAAACCAAGTCAGGAACAAAAAGATTTGTTCAAGAAAGTACTTGAAAATACCACGGCTTAATTCTACTAAGACATTAGCCTGAATAAAGACGAAAAAAGCTTACCCTGAGGTAAGCTTTTTTTATGTCATTTTGATTAATGCTAAGGTTTTAGCTTAGATATTCACCAATTGTGGTGTGGTCTTGATATGTTCCAAATAAGCACGAATGCGGGTCACATATTGTACCGCTTGACGGTAGCGACCATTATTGGCTTTATTCTGATCCAGATAGGCATATAAGTTCACCCAGTTATTCGGGTTCTTGCCTTGCGACTGAATGCGCTTTTGCAACTGATTCACTGCACCTGGGCCCATATTATAAGCTACCAGTGCAAACCAGTTCCGATCTGGAAAAGGAATATGATCATAGCGACTAAGCATTTGATCATAATACTTGGCACCACCCTGAATGCTTTGAGCAGGATCGGTACGGTTACTCACGCCCATGGCTTTTGCTGTACTGTTGGTCAGCATCATCAAACCACGCACACCCGTCGGAGAAACTGAATTCGGTTTCAGATAAGATTCCTGATAACCAATGGCCGCCAGTAAATGCCAATCCAGATCATACTGCTGCGCTGTCTGTTTAAAACTCGCTTCATAGATCGGCAGTCGATTGTTCAAATCACGTTGAATGGTGGTCCAAGATTCCTCTTTCACCACATTCTGATTATAAAATGAAGCAAGCTGCTTGATGGCACCACTTTGTTTGCCTTTGCAGACAAAAGCACTGGCCGTCTGGCTCAAAGGATCTGTAGCAGATTTAAACACCAGATTTAAATTGGTATTCAAGCCATTACTCGACAGAATCGATTCATCGCCACAAGTGGCTGAGAATGACGTCAAACGCTTATTTTCAATGGTGCGTATATCGGTAGTCGTCATAGCCAGATTGGCTTTACCCTGAGCAACCCATTGTAGGGCAGTCTGATTATCAGGAACGATTTTAAAATCGAGCTTTACATTCAGATTGTTGGCATAGTTACGAACCAGATCATAACCGAAGCCATGTAGATGTTGTCCATCCTGGAATACGGTAGTCGGATTTTCAACCGCAACCACGGTCAACTTATTGCTATTGACCACATGATCAAACTGAAGTGTGGTCTTACTTGCATTGATACTGTGTAGGGGAATAAATGCAGTGCTCAGTACAAGTGCTTTCAAAGGGAGAGAAGAAATTACAGATCTTAGGCAAAGCCTCGACCCAGTGGATGAACTACTGTGCATGTTGTCTCCGCTACAAGTAATTTATGCCCTAAAAATCACAGCCAACAAAGCCAGAAATTTTAACAGTTTGATAAATTCAATAAGGGTTGGGCAGTCATGACGTCATTCAAAATGACAAGAGATTTAAAGATAATTATGTAGAAAAACTACATAGATTAAAAAGTAAGCATTTCCGGAAGTTGGTGGCATATTAATGATCTAAAAAACGATTGTCAAATTTTGTACACAAATTATTTTTAAAAATAATTTTAAGCTATTGAAATATAAAGTTAATTTTTTTGGAATTTTGCCATTGTGTTAAAATGGTAAATAAAATAAGCTGTTTGTAAGTTAAAACACTGAAAATATGATCAGCAATACGTATGAAATCCAACTTAATCACCCGTGCTGGACACGATAAATTGGTGGCAGAACTTAAGAATCTCTGGTATGAAGAGCGCCCTGAAATTACCAAAAAAGTGAACTGGGCCGCCAGTCTCGGCGACCGTTCTGAAAATGCAGATTACCAATATAACAAGCAAATTTTAAGGAAAATTGATCGGCGGGTCAGATACCTCGGCAAGCGCCTCGAAGAGCTGAAAATCATCGATTTTTTCCCGGAGCAAGAGGGCAAGGTCTATTTTGGTGCCTGGGTAGAAATTGAAAATGAAGAAGGTGAACAAAAAACTTTACGTATTGTGGGTGTAGATGAAATTTATGATCATCATCCGCAGCATATTTCGATCAGTTCACCGATGGCACGCGCGTTATTAGGCAAGCAGGTCGATGATGAGGCCGAGGTATTGACCCCCTCCGGCAAGAAACTCTGGTTCATCAACTCAATTCGTTATGAAAAGCCAGAAAATTCAGCAGATTAATATAATTGATTTTATTTTGTGCAGTTGATGCAGTGAAAGTATAAAAATATTTGCCAAGCGTGATTTTTGTTTATATCATGTCGGCCATGGAAGCGTGGCAGAGCGGTTTAATGCACCGGTCTTGAAAACCGACGAGGGTGTGAGTCCTCCGTGAGTTCGAATCTCACCGCTTCCGCCAAATTTTAAAAACCCAGTCTATTTGACTGGGTTTTTTTATGTCTCAATTTTTTTCGGTTGTTGATCCACTTGATGCTGAATGTAGTTATTTCTCTCATCATCCTCTACTGAGTTAAATTCAACTCAAGATCATTTTCAATATTAAAAACTTTGATTGAAAATACCCATGTTGGCTTTGATTTCGGATGATTTTTAGCTGAATAAGCCGCTTTTTATAGAAGTTTCGCTAAATTTTATTGCCAAAAATCTAATTTATTTATATGATGGCGGCCAAGGAAGCGTGGCAGAGCGGTTTAATGCACCGGTCTTGAAAACCGACGAGGGTGTGAGTCCTCCGTGAGTTCGAATCTCACCGCTTCCGCCAAATTCTAAAACCCCAGTCGAAAGATTGGGGTTTTGCTTTTTGAGGCTGTATATGTTGAATATTAAATTCCTCAGTCCTAAACTCAAGGCATAAAATCTTGAAAAATGGACGTGTCGGCCAAATATAGAGTCAGAGGCGCCAACGCGCTATCATACGCCCAAGCATCATATGGATCTCATTATGAAAATTGTCGCAGATGAAAATCTGGCATTCACCGATTATTTCTTTTCCGAATTTGGTGATATTCAACATCGTGCAGGGCGAACCTTAAGTGCAGATGATGTCAAAGATGCCGATAGCCTGTTGGTACGTTCAGTGACTCAGGTTAATGAAGCACTGCTACAGAATAGTTCGATCAAATTTGTGGGCAGTGCCACCATTGGTACAGATCATTTGGATATTGCTGCATTAGAACAACATGGGATTCAATGGAGTAATGCTGCCGGCTGTAATGCGCAAGCGGTGGCTGAATATGTGATTACCGCGTTATTGCAGGTACGTCCTGAATTACTCGATGCCAATGCGACATTTACCCTGGGTATTGTCGGCTTGGGTAATGTCGGAACCCGACTGGCCTACATGGCGAAGCTCTTGGGTTGGCGTGTGCTCGGTTGCGATCCTCTTGTGCAAAGAGAGCAGATTAATCAAGTTGAATTTAATGAATTGCTGCAACAAGCGGATGCAATTTCGATTCATGTCCCTTTAACCATAACAGGCGCATATCCAACCTATCATTTATTTAATGCTGCTGCGTTGGCAAAAATGCAGCCTGACGCAATCCTGATTAATTCAGCACGTGGGCCAGTCATTGAAGAGGCCGCGCTAATCCAGGATATACAGGCGACACACCGAACCGTGATTTTGGATGTCTTTGAACACGAACCGCTGATTTCAGCAGAACTTCTGGATCTAGTAACCTTGGTGACTCCGCATATTGCCGGTTATAGCTTGGAAGGCAAAGCGCGCGGTACTCAGATGATTTATGAGGCTTTTTGTCAAACTTTCGGTTTTGCAGCCAGTAAACAGTTTGAAACCCAGCTGCCTGTCTGTGAGCAGTTTTTTCGGGGGCAGGATTTAAAAATAGCATTGCAACAGCATTTATCCCAAATTTATAACATTGCTCGTGATGATGCCAATCTACGTGCCTGTATCAAAGAAGGTAAAGTCGATCAGCAGGCATTTGATCATTTACGTAAAACTTATCCGCTACGCCGTGAGTGGGCAGCACATGGTGGGCCGAAGGCATGACGATGACGTATCAACCCACTTGTGACCTTCAAGCCATGCGTGCACGGGCGACCTTATATCGTCAAATCCGTCAATTTTTCGCTGAGCGGGATGTATTAGAGGTGGAAACACCGATTTTGTCTCAAGCCGGTGTGACCGATGTGCATTTAGCCTCGGTACAGGCACAGCGCCATGTGCTGGGTAAATTGAATACGCATTATTTGCAGACCTCACCCGAATTTGCTATGAAGCGCTTATTGGCCAGTGGTAGTGGACCCATTTACCAAATCTGTAAGGTCTTCCGCAATGATGAGCATGGACGCAAGCACAATAGCGAATTCACCATGCTGGAATGGTATCGTCCGGGATTTAGCTTAAAAGATCTGATGTTTGAAGTATCGGATTTGCTGAATGTGACTTTGAAAGCACGTTTTGGCGAAATCCGTCCGACCATTCTAAGCTATAAACATGCTTTCATGGATCGTCTGGATCTCAATCCACTTCAAGCCACTTTACAGGAACTGAAAGATTGCTGCCGCCGCGTTGGACTCAATCTGGATTTAGGCGAGGATCGTCTCGGTTATATCGACCTGTTATTTTCACATATGGTTGAACCTAGTCTGGGTTTTGATACTGCAGTATTCCTGACTGATTTCCCCCCTGAAATGGCATCACTGGCCAAAACCCGAACCGATGAAGATGGTGAACTGGTCGCCGCACGTTTTGAATTGTATATCGAAGGTTTAGAATTGGCCAATGCCTATGATGAGCTGATTGATGCCGACGTATTGCGTTCGCGCTTTGAGGCGGATAATGCAGAACGGGCCAAGCTGGGCTTGCATGTCATGCCGATCGATAAATATCTATTGGCAGCTTTACCGAATATGCCGGAATGTTCTGGAATTGCCCTTGGAATTGACCGTTTGTTGATGATTGCAACCAATCAAATGAAACTGGAGCAAGTGATTACTTTTCCGGCAGATATTTCCTGATGGTACTGATCCAATATTTCTTAATTCCTTTTGTGATAAAGAGAAATTAAGCTATTAAAAAAGCACCCGAGGGTGCTTTTTTATTATTCAATCGCTACGGTTTGTTGTGCTTTGAGTTCACCGAGTGCCTGAATCCGTCGTTCAATCAGCATTTCACCAATATCCGGACCCTGAATATCGGCAGGCAGGTCTTGTGCCTTGATGGCGCGTACGGTTTGCATGGCATCGAGGACATATTGTGCTTGTGGATAGGCACGATCTTCCAGACCCAAACGGCCACGTGAATCACATTCACACGCCTGAACGAAAGCTTCGACACGTTCAGGACGACGTAACACATCCAGACGTTGCAATAATCGCCATAAGGTTCCCGGCTTAAGATTAAAGGCCTGATGGCATTTTAGATGCTCTTTGCACACTGCTAAAGCCAGCTGCTTGGTATACGTCGGCACTTTTAAGCGGTCACATAGTTCATTCACTGGCTTGATGCCTCGCTCTTCATGCATGATATGTCGCGGTAATTCTTCAACTGGCGTCAAAGCTTTTCCTAAGTCATGCACTAAAACGGCAAAACGTACATCCAGACTATAATTTTGACGACACGCCTGCTGCAAGGACATCATGGTATGAATGCCACAGTCAATTTCCGGATGATATTCAGGGCGCTGTGGAATGCCATATAAGGCGTCAATCTCAGGGAATAGCACCTTTAAAGCACCACATTGACGTAATACTTCAAAATACACATCAGCATGACGTTCGGATAAAGCACGGGAAGTCTCTTTCCAGACGCGTTCCGGTGTCAATGCATTTAATTCACCGGTTTCAGTCAAGCGTTGCATTAATGCCAAGGTTTCATTGGCAATCACAAAGCCTGCACTCGTATAACGGGCAGCAAAACGGGCTATTCGCAGTACGCGCAATGGATCTTCGATAAAGGCATCGGAAACATGACGTAGAATCCGGTTTTCCAAGTCCTGTTGACCACCATAGGGATCATAAACCTGGCCGGCATCATCCATGGCCATGGCATTAATGGTCAAATCGCGACGAATCAGATCCTGCTCTAGCGTAACGCTGACATCGGTATGAAACTCAAAACCATGATAACCGGCGCCAGATTTACGTTCGGTACGCGCCAGTGCATATTCTTCTTTTGTTTGGGGATGTAGAAAAACAGGAAAATCTTTGCCTACGGGCTGATAGCCTAAGTCAAGCATTTGCGCGGGAGTTGCACCAACGACCACATAATCTTTTTCGTGATAGGGGTGTCCGAGCAAATGATCTCGAACTGCGCCCCCTACTAAATAAACTTGCATGAAAAAACCTCTATTCTTACAAGCATCATGCTACAGAATAGAGGTTTTCTCAAGTTAAGAAACGAGGCTGATGCGTCGTTATCTTGTCATTGGCTTAAAGTGCATCTTGTTCCGCTTGCTGGATTTCTGCAACAGTGAGTGCGGTCATGTTGATTACACGACGCGTAGTCGCAGTCGGCGTCAAAATGTGCACAGGTTTCGCAGCACCCAACAGAATTGGACCAATCGTTACGTTGTTGCCTGAAGTTGCCTTTAACAGGTTAAACGAGATATTGGCAGCATCCAGATTCGGCATGATCAGCAAGTTTGCAGAGCCTTTGAAACGTGAATTCGGGAATGCAAACTGACGAATGTTCTCATCCAGTGCAGCATCACCGTGCATTTCACCTTCAACTTCCAGCTCAGGCGCGATTTCAGACAGGATGTCATACACCTTACGCATTTTTTGCGCGCTGGCATCATGCTGGTCTGAACCAAAACTTGAGTGAGACAGCAGGGCAATACGTGGTGTCATACCAAAACGGCGAACTTCTTCAGCGGCCAGAATGGTCATTTCAGCCAGCTGTTCAGCCGTTGGGTTGGTATTGACATAGGTATCAGCAATGAACAGGTTGCGGTCTTCAAGCATCAAGGCATTCAGGGTAAAGAAAGTGTTATGACCATCTTTCTTGCCAATGATGTTGCTAACGAAGTCCAGGTGAATATCGTAGCTTGAATACGTACCACACAGCATACCGTCTGCCATGCCATGTTTCACGAGCATCGCTGCGATCAGGGTAGAGCGGCGACGTGCTTCACGCTGTGCATATTCAGGCGTTACACCCTTACGCTGCATAATGTTGTAGTAATCGTCTGCAAACATTTCGTAATTCGGGTTTTTTTCCTGATCGACGATGGTGATATTCACGCCATCTTCAAGACGCAGACCCAATTTTTTGATGTTGGCTTCAATGACAGCTGGACGGCCTACCAGAATCGGAATTGCCAAACCGTCATCTACCGCGATTTGAACTGCGCGAAGTACACGCAGGTCTTCACCTTCTGCATAAGCAATACGTTTAGGATCAGATTTAGCCTGTTCAAAGATTGGTTTCATCATGAATGCAGAGTTGTAGACAAACTCAGACAAACGTTGACGATAATGCGAGAAATCCGTGATTGGACGTGTTGCCACGCCAGAATCCATTGCTGCTTGTGCAACAGCAGGTGCGATTTCTAGAATCAAACGTTGATCCAGTGGGCCCGGAATCAGGTATTCACGGCCAAATGATGCCGATTTTTCACCATAGGTTGCCGCATCAGCTTCAACGTGTGCCATACGTGCAATCGCGTGGACACAGGCAATTTTCATTTCTTCGTTAATAGTGGTTGCACCAACGTCCAGCGCACCACGGAAGATGTACGGGAAGCACAGTGCGTTATTCACCTGGTTTGGATAGTCAGAACGACCAGTCGCCATGATCACGTCATCACGGACTTCATGCGCATGTTCAGGTAGAATTTCTGGATCCGGGTTCGCCAAGGCAAAGATGATCGGATCTTCAGCCATGACCTTGACCATTTCTTTGGTCAAAATGCCTGCAGCAGACAGACCGAGGAACATGTCTGCGCCTGCAATTACGTCACCAAGCTGAGTAGCTTCGATGTCTTGTACATAGGCTTTCTTAGATTCATCCAGGCCTTCGCGATGTGTAGTCAGCAGACCACGTGAATCGGCAACGATGATGTTCTCTTTCTTAGCACCTAGAGCGCAAAGCAGATTTAAACAGGACAGTGCAGCAGCACCCGCGCCTGAAGCCACGATCTTGATGTCTTCAATTTTTTTACCGTTGATTTGTAACGCGTTGAGGAGCGCAGAACCGACAATAATCGAAGTACCGTGCTGATCATCATGGAATACTGGAATATTCATGCGTTCACGCAATTTTTGCTCGATATAGAAACACTCTGGCGCCTTGATATCTTCAAGGTTAATCCCGCCAAAAGTCGGTTCTAATGCAGCTACAATATCCACAATTTTGTCTGGATCATTTTCAGCAACTTCGATATCGAATACATCAACGCCAGCGAATTTTTTGAATAATACGCCTTTACCTTCCATCACTGGTTTAGAAGCCAAAGGACCAATATTACCCAAGCCAAGCACGGCAGTACCGTTGGTCACTACAGCAACCAGGTTGCCACGAGCCGTATACAATGCAGCAGTTGAAGGATCGCGTTCAATCTCAAGACATGGTGCAGCTACGCCAGGCGAGTAAGCAAGGGCCAAGTCACGTTGGTTGACCAATTGTTTGCTTGGTGTAACGCTGATTTTCCCCGGGGTAGGAAACTCGTGATAGTAAAGGGCCTGTTGCTTTAAAGATTGTTCGTCCATCAGTCTCTCGATCGTTGTAAAGATTACCCGGTCAGCGGGCAAAGAATTTATTTATGTTCCTGAATATACCATTTGTTAGCCAGTTCGGACAGACAAAGACGGCCGTTTTTCCAACAAACTTATTGTGGTGGGGTATGGACTTAGACTTGGGGTATATAAGTCTGATGCGTCTTGTCTCGCACTAAATAAGCGGTTGCATCCTGCTCAGGAAGCGGTTTGGAAAATAAGTAACCTTGGGCAATATCACAGTCTAAATCACGTAGATATTCTAGCTGCTCTTCAGTCTCGATGCCTTCCGCGACCACGGTCATGCCCATGGCTTTACCCATGGCCACCATAGCACTGACAATGGCTGCCTGCTTGTTTTCACCAATCTTGCAAACAAAACTGCGATCAATTTTTAAGGTATCAATCGGAAAATCAGCGAGATAGGAGAGAGAGGAATAACCTGTACCAAAATCATCCAGAGCAATATGAATATGTCGCTGTTTAATCTCATTCAACAGATTTTTGACCGCTTCCGAATTTTCGATTAAAGAAGATTCGGTAATTTCCAGCTCCAGACTGGCGCCTGAAATCTGGTTGTTTGCAATGGCCTGATCCAGATCATCGAGCAATTGACCACGACGCAATTGCTGCGCCACGATATTGACTGATACACAAATATGATTAAAGCCCACATCATTCCATTGGCGAATCTGTTTAGCGGCCTGCTGGATCACCAGACGGCCAATGTCTGAAATCAGGCTGGTCTGTTCCGCTAACGGTATAAATAGGCCTGGTGCGATAATGCCTTTTTCTGGATGGTTCCAGCGAATCAGCGCTTCAAAGCCATAAATGCTTTGATCGCTAAAATTGATTTTAGGCTGATAATAGACAATCAGCTCATTATTCTGGATCGCTTTACGCAAATCCCGTTCCAGAAAAACTCCTTTGTTCTGTAATGAATGATTTTCACTGGAATAAAAGTGAATGGTGTTGCCACCGAGATTTTTGGCTTCATTCAATGCCTGTTCGGCGCAGTTATTTAAATAATCCAGCTGACGGCCATGATCCGGATAGAATGCCACGCCCATGGACAGGGTAATCACATGATCCTGACCGTAAATATTAAACGGTCTGCTAAAGGCCTGAGCAATGCGTTCACAATGGTGCTGAACTGAAGGGCGAATATGTGAAATTTCATAGAGAATCGCAAAATCATCACCATTTAGATGTGCAACAAATAGCGCTTCTGCATTGGTCATGCGCAGCCGCTGCGCCACCTGGCGTAGAAGTTCATCACCGCCGTTATTGGATAGATATTCATTCAATGGGCGGAAACGGTCGATATTAAGCCGAATCACAGCCATCTCTTTAATCGAGTCTTTTTGCGAAACCAGATACTGATGTAGCTGATAGTTATAATAAAAGCGGTTCGGCAAGTCAGTCAGTGTGTCGTAATTTTCCAGATAGGACAGGCGCTGTTCCTGTAATTTACGTTCAGTCAGATCTGATACGATGCCAATATAATGGGTAATCCGGCCTTCATCATCAGTCACGGCATTAATATGCAGCCATAAGGTCGACTCTTTGCCAGATAGAAATTTGGCATAAACCTCTCCATCATAAGAGCCAATCTTTTGAATCTGTTTGACAATATTGGCCTGAAAAGTACGTTGCTGGGATTTATTTTGCACCGCAATATCAAATAAGGATTTACCGATAATTTCGTCACGCTCAAAACCGCTCAGGTATTCATAGTGAGGATTGACATCGATATAATCTAATTCAGGATTCAGAATAAAAATGCCTTCCGCAGCCTGTTCTAGTACACTGGCCACCAGTTTTAAACGTTCTTGAGAAAGACGTTCCTGCTGAATATCACGACGGATACCGACCATGCGCAAGGGTTTTTTATTTTTAGGATCACGACTGATCACCCGGCCAATATCATGCACCCAACTCCAGCCACCTTCACTGAGCTTGATCCGGTAAGTAGCATCATAGCGTTCAATCTGGCCACGCAAATGCTGTTTCATATTGCGCTTAAAATAGTCCAGATCTTCAGGGTGAATCAGATACTGTAATTGCAGATGGTGATCTTTGGAATCGCGCAGAATCTTTTCGTCTTTATGATTGGTTAAGGT
The DNA here is from genome assembly GCF_024129715.1 of Acinetobacter lwoffii. Classification (GTDB taxonomy): domain Bacteria; phylum Pseudomonadota; class Gammaproteobacteria; order Pseudomonadales; family Moraxellaceae; genus Acinetobacter; species Acinetobacter lwoffii_U. Next base: position 30,726 of record NZ_JAMXXM010000007.1, on the reverse strand, counting down.
GATGCTGCGCTCTTGAATATTCCAGTCCCATGGCCGAATACCGGCAATTTCATGTGCAAGTTCTAGGTTTTGCTGCTGATTCTTCAGGTCATGATTGATCTGTTCAATATCATAGGTACGTTCCCGTACTTTTTGCTCCAGCAATTGATTGCTGAGCTGTAATTGCAGTTCAATATCTTTGGATTTATTAACTTCAGTTTTGAGTTGCTGGCACAGTTCATCAGTCCAATGCACTTGCTGTTCGGCATTTTTCACCAGAATATCATTTTCCGCATACAGGCGTGAGGTACGGCTGTGAATTCGATAACTACTCGTCGCGCACAGCAAAATCACAATCATGGCGAAATTTAAGGCCAGACCAAAAAAGGGATTGGAATGACCGACATGGTCAAGCTGCGACAGTAAAAAAGGGAATAAGGACGGCAAAAAGACCAGACAAAAATAGCTCAGTTTCTGGGTCAGGTAGGTCAGGCCAAATGCTTGGCTTACAATCAGCAACAAGGCAGACAAGGTCAGTGCTTCAATATCTTCAAATACAGGATTGGCCTGCGGCAAATAGTAATAAATTGTATAAATACCGGCCGCGATACAGCTTCCGACTGCAAGGCTCTGCATCTGTAACCAGCGGTGCGCGCTTTTCTGATTATAGTGTTCAGGTTTAAAATACAGCGTACTCACCAGCCAGCACATGCTGACCAGAAGTTCTGTCAGAATAAACCAGGTATTAAAATACGTATTAGAAGGACTATATTGAATGTGATAAATACAAAAAATATAGAGGCAAATCACCATGATACTGAGCAAAAAATAGCGACTATGGCGAAGCGTATTCGCAATTTGAGCATCATGCAAATGCTGCTGAATATAGTCGTCCTGATTATCAACCATGTGATTCAATGCCTGTATTCATCCTAAACGGTTTTCGTCCTTGTACATTGTTATTATAGAAACTCCAAGAAGTGTGTGAAATCAATTAATAAATGTTTATTATTCTTTAGTCGAGATTAGATGCCTTAAAAATAAAAATCAACAAAATTAAAGGCAAATTTTTACTCATCCGATGAATTAAAGCACATAATTTAAAATTGACAGAGCAACAACAGGAGCGGTTTCGGTACGCAGGACACGCTCGCCTATACACCAGTTGAGAAAACCTTTTTGATTTGCGGTACTAATTTCCGCCTCACTCAGGCCACCCTCAGGGCCGATCAATAGGACAAGATCCAAGGTCGCCTCTGCCAGTACATCTGTTTCATCTTTATTGGGTGCCAAAACCAGTTTGGTGTTGGGTAGTTCAGTATCCAGCCATTTTTCAAGTGATATGGGCGCTAAAATTTTAGGAACAATATTCAGACCACATTGTTCACAAGCCGCAATAGCAATGCCTTGCCAGTGATCTAGTTTTTTCTGGTCGCGATCATACTTTAAACGCATTTCACAACGATCCGAAGTCAGCAGCTGAATTTCGGAAACGCCCAGTTCGACTGCTTTCTGAATCGCATAATCCATACGGTCGCCTTTACTCATCACCTGACCGAGCAAAGCCTGGAACTTTGGTGTGCGATTGGCAGGATTAAATGCATTGACCGAGACGGTGGCTGATTTTTTATCAACCTCGGTTAAAGTCACGTCATATTCGCCACCCTGTCCATTGAACAGGGTCGCGCTTTCACCGACTTGCGCGCGTAAAACCTTTACCCAATGATGAAATACAGTTTCCGTAAGCTCAAGGCTGACATCAATAGTTAAATCAGCATCTATATAAAAACGTGGCATTGATCGTTCTACTCAAAAAATCGGTGAAATAAAGGGCTTAAGCTAAACCAAGATCGGTGACCAGCTGACGGGTCGGGTCAGTAGTATTCATGGTGTAGAAATGCAAGCTTGGCGCACCACCTGCAAGTAGACGCTCACAGAATTTAACCACAACTTCATGGCCAAAGGCTTTAATGCTGGCAGTATCGTCACCATAAGTTGCCAGTTGCTTGCGAATCCAGCGTGGAATTTCAGCACCGGTACCATCAGCAAAGCGAATCAGGTTGCTGGCATTGGTAATTGGCATGATGCCTGGCGCAACCGGAATATCGATTCCTGCTTTCTGGATACGATCTACAAAGTAAAAGTAAGCATCTGGATTGAAGAAGAACTGGGTTAAAGCAGCATTGGCACCGGCCTGAACTTTTTCAACAAAGTGCTGAATGTCTTTGTCAAAGCTTTCTGCCTGTGGATGCATTTCCGGATAAGCTGCGACTTCAATTTTAAAATGATCGCCTGAATGTTCGCGGATAAAGCGAACCAGATCAGCTGCATAAGGCAATTCACCCAAACCGACCTGACCAGAAGGCAAGTCACCACGCAGGGCAACAATACGGTTAATGCCTTGAGATTTGTACAGGTCTAGAAGTTCAGCAATACGCGCTTTGTCATCACCAATACAAGACAGGTGAGGGGCAACAGGTGCGCCTTTGCCATTAAAGTCATTGATAGTAGACAGGGTGCGTTCACGAGTGGAACCACCAGCACCATAGGTCACAGAGAAGAACTCTGGATTTAAGAGTTGTAGCTCTTGATGCACAACTTTGAGTTTTTCCGCACCTACATCAGTTTTGGTCGGGAAGAATTCAAATGAAATTGGAATCTGTTTAGACATGTTCAAATCCTTTTTATAAATACTTGTAATTTTGGATTGCCCTCATCCTAACCTTCTCCCAAAGGGAGAAGGGACTTCCATTACGATAGTTAAAGTCTTTAAAACTTACCCTCTAACTATTTTCACAATAGAAGTTTCCCTCTCCTTTTAGGAGAGGGCTAGGGAGAGGTAAAAATAAAAATTAGTATTTATAAGCATCCGACTTGAATGGGCCTTCAACTTGAACACCCAAGTAATCCGCTTGTTCTTGAGTCAATTGAGTCAAGACACCACCGAAACCAGCAACCATCGCAGCAGCAACTTCTTCATCTAATTTCTTAGGAAGAAGTTCTACACGAATTTGTGCAGCTTTTTCAGATTCTGGAAGATCAGCAAATTTCTCAGCGAATAAATGCATTTGACCCAATACCTGGTTGGCAAATGAACCATCCATAATACGTGATGGGTGACCAGTCGCATTACCAAGGTTCACCAAACGGCCTTCAGAAAGAAGGATCAGGTAATCATTTTCATTTTCTGAACGATACACCTGGTGTACTTGAGGTTTAACTTCAACCCACTTGTAGCCACGTAGGTAAGCTGTATCAATTTCAGTATCAAAGTGACCGATGTTACAAACAACTGCGCCAGCTTTTAATGAATCAAGCATTGCAGCGTCACATACGTGGTAGTTACCTGTTGTAGTTACGATAAGGTCAGTGTTTTGAAGAAGGTCAACATTGATGTCTTCTTTCTTGCCAGTTTGCACGCCATTTTTGTATGGAGATACAACTTCGTAACCGTCCATGCATGCTTGCATTGCGCAGATTGGATCAACTTCAGTTACGCGTACAATCATGCCTTCTTGACGAAGGGATTGCGCAGAACCTTTACCTACGTCACCATAACCGATCACAAGTGCACGACGGCCAGATAAAAGCATATCTGTACCACGTTTGATTGCATCGTTCAGTGAGTGACGGCAACCGTATTTGTTGTCGTTTTTAGACTTGGTTACTGAATCGTTTACGTTGATTGCAGGAACTTTTAAAGTGCCATCACGAAGCATTTCATACAGACGTTGAACACCTGTCGTTGTTTCTTCAGTTACACCGTGAATTTTTTCAATCACTTCTGGGTATTTTTCATGAACAAGTAGTGTTAAATCACCGCCATCGTCAAGAATCATGTTGGCATCCCAAGGCGTGCCATTTACATTGATTTGTTGTTCAAGACACCACATGTATTCTTCTTCAGTTTCGCCTTTCCAGGCAAACACGGGAATGCCCGCAGCAGCGATTGCAGCAGCAGCATGGTCTTGAGTCGAGAAGATGTTACATGACGTCCAACGAACTTCAGCGCCCAATTCAACCAGCGTTTCAATTAAAACAGCTGTTTGAATGGTCATGTGGATACAGCCGAGAATTTTCGCGCCTGCAAGTGGTTTTGCTGCCGAGTAGCGTTTACGCAGACCCATGAGGGCTGGCATTTCAGCTTCAGCAAGTTTAATTTCTTTACGGCCGTAATCAGCAAGTGAAATATCAGCAACTTTGTAATCTGTAAATGAAGCAGTAACCGCGTTCATCAGGATCTCCTAGGAAAAAATAGATTGGATCGTTCTGTTCGCGGATGCCGTTGTTGATCAGAACGAATGTCTGACCGATGGTCGAGCCTAGCGATTTTACATTTAGTGCCTGTAAAACGTCGCAGCATCCCTCGACTAGCGCAGTATTGTACTTGGATTCTATGAATGAGCCAAGTTGAAAAAAGATAATATTAATTGTTTTCTAAGTTTTGAGTTTTTAGTTGATCAAAAGCCTGTCAGCCTGTAGGCATTAAAATCGAATATTTTCTATTTATTCTTTTTTTGATTCTCCCGCCTCACAGGGGAATAAGCACGATATTTAATTTTATCGTCATGATTATGCGTTTAAAAAAGCCCATCATCTGACGGGCTTTTTATTTATTCTATTTCCTGTTCAATCTTATCTGCTTTTTGTGTCCAGTAATCTGCCTGTATGTCATCAGCGACAACACCTAAACCGTTCCCATAAATAAAAGCAAGATCGCGCATGGCCTGAACTTCACCCCATTCCGCAGCCTGTTTGACTAAAGAAATCGATTTCTCTACATCTTTTTCAATTACATCACCACGACGGTAGAAACCGGCCAGCTCTAAAGTCGCAGCAGGGTGCTTCTCGATATTGGCCTTGCTTAACCAGTAATAGGCTAACTCAAAGTGAGCTTTGGATTCTTCCGGATCTTCTTCTGCTAATTCTTTGGCATAAACGGTATAACCTTCACCTAACCAGTACATTGCATCCACTAGCCCGCCGTTGGCAGCTTTCAATGCCCATTCTTCAGCCAGAATGATGTCATCATCATGCTCGCTTTGCATATACAGCTCAGCCAGTTCAAATTGCGCTTCAGCATTACCGGCTAAGGCAAGATTGGTCAGGACAGCAGAGGGAGAAACACGCTGGGTCATATCAACATCTCAAAAATATTGTGCGTAGACTAAAAGGTTTAAAGCAAAAAAGCCAATCCGAAGGCCAGCTTTTTAAAAAGATTGGTCAATCAAATGATTAGATCAAGCAAATAATCCCTGAGATCGAAGCGATGAACACACAGAACATTACGATCACTTTAATTTTACTTGCCAGATAGCTCAGACTTAAACCGACCACCAGTGCTGCAAAAGTTAGACTACCCAGCCAGTAACTGATCATATTGCTGGCAAATCCTGTTAACAGACACAGAATCAGGGCAATTATGAGCAATACCCAACCCAGAATAGTCGCAAGTTGTGTTTTTTTAGGGTTGAGTTCTGTGTCAAAAATCTGTTTTTGATGTTTGGACATCGACATTGCAAGTGCAAAGAAACCCAGTGAAGTTAAAGCCCAAATCAATAAGAAGAACATCATGCCTGATTCTCCTTGAGAGCAGCCTTGGCTTTTTTAGAGGGTAAGCCTTTATGGTTTTTCACTTTTTTAAATGAAAACCAGAACAAGATCGCAAGCACCCACATGGCCAGATCAAAAGAAGTAATGACCCATTGACCATGCATAATGGTGTTCCAGATCGCTTGACCACCCGTCATAAAGTTCACAATTGGCAGCAAGGCAAATGCAGCAGTGGCGAGCAGTAATAGTTCCAGCCAGGCCTGATGATGAGTGCGAATCATGGCATACAGTAAAGTCAGCAACCAGACAATAAAGAAGCTACGAATTTCCCAGTTCAGACGCATCTCCATGTCTGCCGGAATAAAACGGTTGGCATAGAAATAGGCAGCACAGGCAACAGGTAAACCAATAATGGCAGCGATATTGGTGACTTCCACAAGACGATAACCAAACGATTTATAGCCTTGTTTCTGTTGCTGTGGTGCACGTTTGACACACCATAGAATCAAGCCGGTGGCAATCATCAAGGTACCCACCACACCTGACATGAACAATAACCAGCGTAACGCCAGATCTACGCCACGTGCTTCATGTAGTGTGGTGAACATGTTATAGATACCATTTGCGACTGAAGGCGTTTTCAGGGTGGTTTGATCCGGCTCTAAATCACCGGTCACACCATTGAAAGCAAGGCTCGGATAAACATTACGATCAGCTACGCTGACTCCGTTTAAGGCACGAAGCTCAATTTCTGCTTTTACGGTATTTGGCTGGATGATGGTTATCGTACCCACCGGATTATTTTTCCATTCTTTTTCAGCTGTTGCCAAGATCGGAGTCAGATCGGTTAATGGTGCAGGAGATGCAACTTGCATTTCATCACGAGAGCGGCGACTTTCACCACGTGCAGACATTTCACCACGTGCAGACATTTCACCGCGCTCGCCAAGATTTTCTCTCTCAGCTTGCGGTCGACGTTCTTTACTCTCACTACGGCCTTCATGGAATTCAGTCTGAATACTCTTCTCCTGAATCAAGCTCTTACGTTGATCCTGAAGGAAAGCACTACGGTTTTCATAAATCTGGTTTACGCCCCAAGGCATCAGGGTAAAGAGTAATAGTAATAAGCCACTGAAGGTAATCATGATATGAAAGGGCAGGGCAAATACCGCAGTAGCATTATGTGCATCCAGCCAGGAACGCTGACCCTTACCGGGACGGAAAGTAAAAAAATCCTTGAAAATTTTCTTATGGGTAATGACACCGCTGATGATTGCCACCAACATGAGCAGGGTCGCAATGCCGACAATCCAGCGTGCCCAGATTCTTGGCAAACCATACAATTCAAAGTGGAAACGGTATAAGAATGAACCGCCGCGTGTTTCACGCGCTTGCAGAACTTCACCCGTGGCGCTGTCAATTGTCACGCGGGTACCGCCACGACGGGCACGCGGATCTTCGCCGGCACTACGAATAGTCAGGGTGGTGGTATTTTGGCGTGAATGGGGAAGCTGGATCGCCCAGCTGCCGGCATCCGGATGGTGCTGTTGCAGATAAGCCAGTGCCACACGGGTTTGTTCGATTTGAGTCTTTGGTGGAACTGACTGATGAAATTCCGGTTTCATCCAGACGGTAATTTCGTTCTGGAAAAAACTTAAGGTTCCCGTTAAAAATATCGCATATAAAAGCCAGCCTAAAATCAGACTGGCCCAGGTATGCAACCATGCCATTGACTGGCGCGGACCTTCGGGTTTTGCATCTATTCTCATTTTAATTTCCTAAAAGCTTATAGGCGATATAGAGCAAAACACCGGGAATCGCGATCCCGAGCGTAGCTTTGAGCGTCTTATTTACCATAAATACCCAGATAAATGCAGCAGTATTCAAGCTAAAGCCAATCAGGGTAGCGGACATGGCAGCAATGCTTCCACTGTCGATAAAAAGCTGGGCAATCACGATCGTTGCCAGTGTAGCCAGTAGATAACCGCCAGCACCCGCCAGAATAAAGCGATATAAAATCATCCCACGATAAGCCAGCATACTTGCTTTGACTTTATTTTTGCTTGATGGTTTCGGCGCAGTAACTGTTCCAGTCGCTATGGCTTGCATATTCGGACTATTCATCATCGAAAATTCTATTTACAAACTTATGAAGTAATTAATGATAATGATAACAATTATTGTTTAGATTTTAAATATGGGTTGTTGAACTATTTATATGAAAAATAAGTAAAACTGGAAGTTAGGTTAAAAAAGAGAGGGGGAAGGGAATTAAAAAAGATCAAAATGTAAGGCTTGAAAATAAAAACAGCGGCTCGAAGGCCGCTGTCTAAACTTCATTTATTCACGATTAGTCTTGCTGAATACCTGCAACCACCCAGTCCTGATTTGAACCTGCTGGTTTGGTGAAATGCCAGATTTCTGCGAACGGTTGCGGCAAGCTGTTTAAGTCTTCGCTTACCGTACCTGTAAAGCGTACGCTGACAATATACTGGCCATTGTCAGTCGATGAGTCGACGACCATCGCATTCAGATTTGAAAACTCGGCAACATCCTGATCCTGATTGCTCATGATGTCGTTATACATTGACTGATAAAGTTCAGGAGTCAGATAACGCTGAATTTCAGAAATGTTGCTTGCTGTATTCATGGACTGAATATGGTTAAAACGCTGACGCGCTACACGCAAGAATGCTGCAGGTTCAGTACCATCCGGTAACTGGCTGCCACTTTGGGTATAAGCTGCACCAAAAGGCGCGTTATTTACCGGAGCAGAACCGAACGGAGCATTGTTGCTTGACGTTTGACCACCCACATTCTGACCAAAAATATTGGTACTGTCACCACCGCGAGGTGCAGTCGGTGCCTGACCAAAAGGTGCTGTATTACCAGCACCGCTATTTGGTGCGTATGGGTTAGAAGCTACTTTTTTTTTTGCGCCCATCTTACGGAAAATGAAGAAGGCAACAGCAGCAGCAAGAAGGATCCAGATCCAGCCTGGAATACCACCTTTTTCCTCTTCGGCTTGAGCAGCTTGAGCTTCAGACGCTGCTACACTTTGATCATCCGCCAAAGCATTGGCAGCGACTGCACCAATTGCGGCACCCGCTACACCCGCAGCAACCATACCACCCACACCCGGGCCAGATTTTTGCTGGGTTGCAGCACCCGCTGTTGGCGCTTGTTGAGCAGGCGCAGCTTGACGAGGTTGTTGATAAGATTGAGTAGGCTGTGCAGAACGTTGCATACCGTGACTTTTACCGCCACCAGCACGTTTTGCTTCAGCAGCAAAAGGCGCAACCAATAAAACTGCTGTCAAGATACCTGTGATCAAACCGCGCTGTCGAACTTCCATTCATTTTTCCTATGAGAATAAAACCTGTTTGTACAGTCTATTTATATAGGCTTTGTGTGGAATTTCAATCAAAAATCTGTATTTTTTTGCTCTTTGTACGAAATGAGCCGGTTTACAGTTAATTGAGTTCATCACTCAGCGCCATTGCCTCGCTCAAGGCTTCATGTAAACGCGCAACTGCAATAATTTGCACGCCCTCGATGGATTTTTGCGGTGCATTGCCGCGAGGGACAATAATGTATTTAAAACCATGTTTAATCGCTTCTTTCAGCCGTTCCTGACCGTTCGGCACAGGGCGAATCTCTCCAGACAGTCCGACTTCCCCAAAAACCGCCAGCTGTTGCGGTAAGGCTTTGCCACGAATGCTGGAAGCGCAGGCGAGAAGTACCGCCAGATCCGAACCTGTTTCGGTAATTTTCAATCCACCGACAATATTGACATAAACATCCTGGCCGGAGGTTTGCACACCACCATGCCGATGCATGACTGCAAGGAGCATATTTAGACGGTTCTGATCCAAACCAAGCGCTACGCGTCTTGGTTGGCCATGTGCATCATCGACCAGTGCCTGAACCTCAACCAGTAGCGGGCGCGTACCTTCGCGGCTGATCATTACAATCGAACCGGGAATCGCTTCATCATAACGGCTTAAAAAGATGGCTGAAGGATTAGATACTTCGCGCAGACCTTTGTCGGTCATGCCGAACACACCGAGTTCATTGACCGCACCAAAACGGTTTTTGACCGCTCGGATCATTCGGTAACGTGAATCCGACTGGCCTTCAAAATACAGCACACAGTCGACCATATGTTCCAGTACACGTGGGCCGGCCAAGGCGCCCTCTTTGGTTACATGACCGACCAAGAATAAAGATGTACCGCTATTTTTGGCAAAACGGGTCAGCAGGGCCGCTGATTCACGAATCTGTGAGACACCGCCCGGGGCAGATTGTAGGGTTTCGGTATACAGGGTTTGGATTGAATCCAAAATGGCTACTGCAGGACGTTGCTGGGCCAGTACTTCACAAATACGTTCGACACAGGTTTCTGCCATGACTTTGAGCTGGTCAGTCGGCAGATCCAGGCGCTGGGCACGTAAAGCCACCTGAGACAAAGATTCCTCACCGGTCACATACAGGGCCGGATTTTTGGCAGATGCCATGTGCGTGGCTGTTTGTAGCAAGATAGTAGATTTACCAATCCCGGGGTCACCGCCGATCAGGACCACCGAACCGGTCACCAGTCCGCCACCCAAGACCCGATCAAATTCGCTGATACCCGTCGGCAAACGGGTTTCATGAGAGACTGAGACCTGATTTAAGGTAGTAATGCTTGACGCCTGGCCTGCATATCCACCACCAATTTTTGGCTGGGCACGATGTGTCACTGCCGGTGCAATGGTCACCTCAACCAGGCTGTTCCATTCCCCGCATTCAGAACACTGCCCCGACCATTTTGGATGATCGGCACCACATTGTTCACAACGATACACACTTTTTGCTTTAGCCATATTTGAAGATGAAGCGATTGAAATTGAGTGACAGCATAGCGGTGAATGCTATCGAAAACCAAGCCTTTCACCTGAAAAATCATGGTTTTTACGACAAGGTTTGTCGCTTTTATTTATGCTGATTTGAATACTGTGCGGTAACGCCGTCTATAATGCCTATCTTATTATGCTGGAATGGAACAGATCTTGTCACAATTGCTGAAACATATTGATGCGATCGCACGTGAAAAAAACCGTGATGTGTTATTCGTGCATTTTGATCATTATGTACATCCAGATCGGGATGCAAACTCGGTTCGCCAGATGTTGATCGGCTGGCTAGAGCAACAGGGCATTATCTATATGCCGTGTTTAGGTGTGGATCAAACCGTCCATAGTGAAATCTACCTGGGTGGTCTTTATCTGGATGTACCTTTTGATCTGCATCATAAAACCTATCAAAAATTGAGTGGATATCTGGAAGATGAACAGGGCAATATGAAAATTAAAGGCATTCAGTTTTTTGTTTTATCTTTAGGACTAGCGTTGGAGCTTGAATCTGAGTGGGACAAGCTGGCTTGTAGTGGTTTACGTTGCTAAATTTTCATGATGAAGAATGGAAAAGATGAAGCATAAAAAGCCACGATTAACGTGGCTTTTTACTATTTGAATTGAGTAGTTAAATAATAACTTATCAATTAATAAAGTTCACCAGATTTACGTCTTGCAATGAAGTCTTTCGACTCTTTGGCAATAACACCAGACAGAAGTAATAAGCCAATCAGGTTTGGAACCGCCATCAGGCCGTTGAAGGTGTCGGCAAATAGCCAGACCAGATCCAGTGTGGCCACACAGCCAATGAAAACTGTAGCAATGTAAATGATACGGTAAGGCAGTACGAATTTTTCACCGAGTAAATAGGTGGCACATTTTTCTCCGTAGTAGCTCCAGCCTAAAATGGTGGAATAGGCGAAGAAAATAATACCGAAAGTGACCACCCAACCACCGACACCCGGCAGCAGCTTGTCGAACACACCAATAGTCAGTACCGCACCGGTTTGATCTCCGAATGAATTACCGGCCATGATATAGCCCATTACCAGAACCATACCGGTAATTGAACAGACAATAATGGTATCAATGAAGGTACCGGTCATAGACACCAGACCTTGACGGGCTGGATGATCGGTTTTTGCCGCTGCAGCAGCAATTGGTGCAGAACCCATGCCGGCTTCGTTGGAGAAAACACCACGTGCCACACCATAACGAATCGCCGCACCAATTGCACCGCCCACTGCGGCTTCACCGGTAAAGGCATAGGTGAAGATCATTTTTAGTGCGGGGCCAACCAGTTCCAGGTTATTTAAAATAATAATTAAACCACTAGCTACATAGCCTATGGCCATAACGGGAACAATCAGTGAGGCCGCCTTGGATATCGATTTAATCCCGCCCAAAATCACCAGTGCTGAAAAAGCTGTAATAATGATCCCCGTCATCCAGGTTTCGATGCCCAGGCTGTTTTGAACCGCCAGCGCAACGGTATTGGACTGTACTGAACTGCCGATCCCAAAAGAAGCCAGTGTCCCGAACAAGGCAAAAATCAGCGCCAGCCATTTCCATTTCAGACCACGCTCGATGTAGTACATCGGACCACCGGACATTTCACCTTTCTCATTTTTCACTCGGTATTTGACTGCCAGAACACCTTCGCCATATTTGGTCGCCATACCAAACAGGGCGGTCATCCACATCCAGAACACGGCGCCTGGACCACCGAGAACACAGGCAGTGGCTACGCCGGCAATATTACCGGTACCAATCGTGGCAGAGAGTGCGGTCATCAATGAGGCGAATTGGGAAATGTCCCCTGAATGGTCAGGATGCTTGCCAAAGACCTGTTTAAAAGCTAGGGGCAACATGCGGAACTGCCAGAACAATAAACGAAAGGTAAGGAAGATCCCGGTACCGACAATCAGTACCAACATATAAGGGCCCCAGACCCAGCCGCTTAAAGTTTCCATTAAACTTTGTAAATTTTGCATAAAATTCTTCTTATTGATCCATGTCTGTGTAGTTCGAGGTATTGATTAAAAAGCAATTGCTATGCCAGATGCATTCATCCTGAATGCATAAATTGGCTGAATAGTGTTCTATTTTTTACACAGTTTTAAAAATTTGACAAGAAATTACTGGAATATCGCAGGTCAAAAATAAAGCAAAAATGTAACTGTAGAGCGATATAAGAAAAATAAATTAACTTCTTCAATTAATCAGGAAATACAAATGATGCAAATTTTATTTTTGTATTCAGCATTTTTTACGTTAATTTGTCGCGAGTAAAACTCAAAGTTGTAATTAATAATGTCAGAAAAATATAACAATTCGTCGACAGAGCACGGTGAATTAAAGCGGAGTTTGTCCAATCGGCACCTACAGTTAATTGCCATTGGGGGCGCCATTGGAACCGGCCTGTTTATGGGTTCGGGTAAAACCATCAGTCTCGCAGGTCCTTCGATTCTGGTGATCTATATGATCATCGGTTTTATGGTCTTTCTGGTGATGCGTGCATTGGGTGAGCTGTTACTCTCCAATTTACAATATAAATCATTTATTGATTTTGCCACGGATCTGATCGGGCCTTGGGCCGGATACTTTGTTGGCTGGACCTACTGGTTGTGCTGGATTACCATCGGGATCGCGGATCTGTCAGCCATTATTTACTATCTGCAATTCTTCAATAATGGCTTGCCCTTTAGCCCTGAAGAAGGCGTCATGATCAGTGTTGCCGCGATTGTGTTTATCATGGGCTTGAATCTGGTCACGGTAAAACTGTTTGGTGAAATGGAATTCTGGTTTGCCCTGGTCAAAATTATCGCCATTGTGGTGCTGATTGCCGTTGGTCTGTGGATGGTATTTACCGGCTTTACCAATGATGTCGGTACGGTCGCATCCTTTAGTCATATCTGGGAGCATGGCGGTTTGTTCCCGACGGGTGCCATGGGCTTCCTGGCCGGTTTCCAGATTGCAATCTTTGCCTTTGTCGGGGTAGAGCTGGTGGGTACTACCGCGGCTGAAACCAAAGATCCGGAAAAGAACCTGCCAAAAGCGGTGAACTCTATTCCGATCCGTATCATTATTTTCTATGTATTGGCACTGCTAATTGTGATGTCAGTAACTCCATGGAACCAGATTGACCCGAATGTCTCGCCTTTTGTAAACCTGTTCAGTCAGGCTGGCATTGCAGCGGCTGCGATCATCATGAACCTGGTGGTATTGTCCTCGGTGATGTCATCGATGAACAGTGGCGTATTCTCGACCAGCCGTATGCTGTTTGGCCTGTCGCGTGAAGAGCAGGCACCGGTTGCCTTTGGTCGCTTGAATCGTCGTGCTGTCCCTGCAAATGCCCTGTATTTTTCTGCCGTGTGTTTGTTGCTGGGTGCAGCACTGCAGTATTTCGTTCCGGATACTGTTCGGGCCTTTACCTTGGCCACGACTTTATCCACGATTCTGTTTATTTGTGTCTGGATCATCATTATCTGGAGCTATATCGTGTATTACAAAACACGTCCAGAGCTGCATGCCAAATCGACCTTTAAGCTGCCAGGTGGTTTATTGACTTGTTGGGTCGTGATTATTTTCTTCCTGAGCATGATCGTGGTTTTGGCGCTGGAAGAGGATACTCGTCAAGCACTGATGATCAGTCCGATCTGGTTTATCCTGCTGATCATTGGCTATTTTGGTTTCTATAAACAGAAACATAAATAAACCTTATCAATAAAAACGTCAGCGATCTGCTGGCGTTTTTTTTTGTCTAAAGATACTCTCTAGCGTTTAACGCTTGGGTCATGCCGAATGATCGCGTTATACTTCATCGAAATTATTACATTAGGTGGTCAGATGCGCCAAGTCATTTGCTACATCAGTATCTTAGCGACAGGTCTTGTTCTTGCAGGTTGTGGACAGTCAGGTGCTTTGCACTTGCCGAATGATCCAAATTACGACAAGCGTGCCAAGTATCTGTTATACAAAAATACTGAAACTGAGCCTAAAGCGTCCGATGAAGAACGCGAGGCACCTGTGCAACAACAGTTTGCTGCACCTGCCGATTCAGACGTTAAAACCACACCATAACGCTTTCACAGAAAGGATACCTTCATGAGTTTCACCCGCATTAATGGGGTATTGCACGCTGAGCAATGTTCATTACAACAGCTCGCGGAGCAATTCGGCACACCACTCTATGTTTATTCTAAAGCCACTTTGGAAAAGCATTTTTTAGATATGGATCGTGCTTTTGATTTTATCCACCATCAAATCTGTTTTGCGGTAAAGTCCAACTCTAATCTTGCGGTATTGAATGTATTGGCCAAACAGGGTGCCGGTTTTGATATTGTGACCGGTGGTGAATTGGCGCGTGTGCTGAAAGCCGGTGGTGAGCCTTCGAAAATCGTATTTTCGGGCCTGGGCAAATCTGAAGCGGATATCAAAAAAGCGTTGGAAGTCGGCATTGCCTGTTTCAACGTGGAATCTTATGCCGAGCTGGATCGTATCCAGAAAGTTGCAGCTGAATTAAATGTCAAAGCACCGATTTCATTGCGCGTGAATCCGGATGTCGATGCCAAAACCCATCCTTATATTTCAACCGGCTTAAAAGAAAATAAATTCGGTATCCCATCTGATAGCGTGTTCGAAACTTATCAATATGCAGCGTCATTGCCAAATCTGGATGTAGTCGGAATTGACTGCCATATCGGTTCACAGTTGACTGAAACCCAGCCATTTGTCGATGCACTGGATCGTGTCATTGTCATGATTGAGCAGTTAAAAGAGCTGGGCATTCACCTCAAACACATCGATATCGGTGGTGGTCTGGGTGTGACGTATAAAGATGAAACCCCGCCGTCGGTTGAAGAATATGCCAATGCGCTACGTCCAGCTTTAGAAAAATTGGGCTTGAAAGTGTATATGGAACCGGGACGTAGTATTTCTGCTAATGCGGGTGTGTTGCTGACTAAAGTGGATCTGTTGAAGCCAACCAATCATCGTAATTTCGCGATTATTGATGCCGCGATGAATGACCTGATTCGTCCTGCTTTATATGAAGCATGGATGGACATTCAATCCGTTACACCTCGTACCGATGTCGAAACGAAAGAATGGGATGTTGTGGGCGCGATCTGTGAAACTGGTGATTTTCTGGGTAAAGAGCGCGAGCTTGCGATCACGGAAAATGATGTGCTAGCAGTGCTTGGCGCGGGTGCATACGGTTTTGTGATGAGTTCAAATTACAACAGCCGTGGTCGTGCTGCTGAAGTAATGGTCGATGCTGATCAGGCGCATTTGATTCGAGAACGTGAAACGATTGAATCACTCTGGGAACGTGAGCGTTTATTGCCTTAAGGATAAATCAGGATGTTATTAGAATTTACCAAGATGCATGGTCTGGGCAATGACTTTATGGTGGTTGACCTGATCAGCCAGCGTGCTTATTTAGACACTTTGACCATTCAGCGTTTGGCTAACCGTAACTTCGGCATTGGTTTTGATCAGCTCTTGGTGGTTGAGCCACCTGATATCCCGAGTGCAGACTTTAAATATCGGATTTTTAATGCCGATGGTTCAGAAGTGGAACAATGTGGCAATGGCGTGCGCTGTTTTGCTAAGTTTGTGCATGATCGTCAGCTGACTACCAAAACCAAAATCAAGGTGCAAACCAAATCTGGTATTGTAGAGCCGGAATTGGGTGCGAATGGTTGGGTACGGGTCAATATGGGCTATCCAAAATTCCTGCCTCAGGAAATTCCATTTGTAGCTGATGCGCCGGAGAGCCTGTATGACATTGATCTCGCTGGCGGTGAAAGGCTGACGATTGATGTGGTGAATATGGGGAATCCACATGCGGTAACGATTGTACCGGATGTGATTGCTGCAGATGTCGCACGTATTGGTCCACAAGTAGAATCACATGCGCGTTTCCCGGCTCGGGTCAATGCTGGCTTTATGCAGATCATTGATGAAAAACATGCGCGTTTACGCGTGTACGAGCGTGGTGTAGGCGAGACCTTAGCTTGTGGTACAGGTGCCTGTGCTGCCGCAATTTCAGGTATGCGTCGTGGTCTGCTGTCGAGTAAAGTCGAAGTTGAACTGGCAGGTGGCAAGCTGCAAATTGAATGGAAAGAAGGTGATGTGGTCTGGATGACCGGACCAACGGCGACCGTATATGAAGGACGTCTGGATTTACGTTATTTCCAGGGTTAAGCTTGGTTCCGCTTGAGAAAAAAGCACTGTCTTTGATGGTGCTTTTTTTATGCTAGGATGGGAAAAACCGTAGAATTTGACCGAGATGAATAAGCTTGTGTTCCTGCCGGGTGCTTCAGGAAGCCAGCACTTTTGGCAGCCATTAAAGGCAGCATTAACCGGCTATCCAGATCAGCAAGTCATTGCCTATCCAAGCTTTGATGGCGTAGCACCAAATTTGGCCATTCAAAATCTGCATGATTTGCAAGAATTCGTGGAAAAGCAGATAGAGGATGATTCCATTCTGATTGCCCAGTCTATGGGTGGTGTATTGGCCGTTGGGTTGGTACTTAAGCATCCACAGAAAGTCAAAGGACTGGTATTGTTGGCGACATCTGGTGGCCTGAATTTGCAATCATTTCATTGTGCAGACTGGCGAACAGATTATCATGAACATTTTAAAACAGCACCGGACTGGTTTGTACAAGACCAAACTGAATTTAGCCGCATTCAGCTTGAAAGTCTTGACATTCCGATCTTACTGATCTGGGGCGATCATGATCCTTTAAGTACTGTTCAGCTTGGACAATACTTGGCAGGAATTTTTAAAAATGCAAAATTGCATATTATCCAAGGTGGAGATCATTTCTTTGCCAATTCTCATGCAAATCAGGTTGCAATGCTGATTCAAGATTATTTGGAGCAACTCTAAATGGAGCAAGCAGTGATTGTCCCACCTCAACTCTTGCTTAACATGTGGCTGAAAGAACGTGAAATTCAAAACCAGTCCAAACATACTTTGCAAGCCTATGAACGTGATGTCTCAGATTTTTTAGAGTTTTGCCAGCGTGAGCAGCTCAATTTAAACGATGTAGAAGCCACCGATTTACGCCAGTTTCTGGCTGAAAAAGTGGAACAGCATCAGCTCAGTCCTAGCAGCCTGCAACGTATGCTTTCGGCTATTCGTCAGTTTATGAAATGGGCCGAGCAGGCTCAGCATATGGCTTTTAATCCGGCGGATGATTTTCAGTTAAAACGTCAATCGCGTCCTTTGCCGGGCATGGTGGATATTGAAACCGTCAACCAAATTATTGATCAGCCTGCGCCTGAAAATGAAATACAACAGCAAATGTGGCTCCGGGACAAAGCGATGTTAGAATTGCTTTATTCCAGTGGGCTGCGTCTGGCAGAACTGCAAAGCCTGAGAATTAAAGATATTGATTTCAACCGGCAGTTATTACGCATTACTGGTAAAGGCAATAAAACCCGGATAGTGCCTTTCGGTTCCAAGGCCAAAGACAGCGTGATGGCTTGGTTGCAAGTCTATCCCTTATGGAATGGCGATTTTGTACCGGAGGCGAATGTATTTATTACCCAGAAAGGCAATCCACTCGGTGCACGACAAATTGAAAATCGGGTCAAGTTTCAGGCGCAGCGCGCAGGCGTGAATGTAGATTTACATCCGCATTTGTTAAGACATTGTTTTGCGAGTCACATGTTATCGAATAGCCGGGACTTACGAGCCGTGCAGGAAATGCTGGGACACAGTAATTTAACCACCACGCAAATTTATACCCATGTTGATTTTGACCATCTGGCCCAGATTTATGATCAGGCCCATCCGCGTGCGCAGCATAAAGAAGATTGATCATGTGCCCAGTTTTAAAGAATAAAAATCATGAAAATTGTATTTTTGGCACAAAACTTTCATATATAAACCTTAAAATGGAATTGAACTGAACATTGGCGTTCGGGTAAGCATTTCACTATTGTCTTATTCGTTAAATGCGCTATTTCAGGTATAACAATAACTAGTATTTAATATTTAAAATGAAATATTGCTGAGTAGAGTCTCAGCATTTGACCGATGGGAGGTGACATGGACACACTGGTAATTGCAGATATAGAGCAAAAATATGCACAGTTAAGTGAAGCTCAAAAAGAAATGTTTGCAGGTTATGGTTTGCGACAAATCAAGCATTTTGTGGACATTAGCTTACCCAATCTTGAAGCGACTTTACCTGAAGGCGCCATCATTCAAGGGATTAATGCCGATGGGAAAGTTCAGGCCTTTAATGCGGCGACTGGACAATACTATTTATGGATTTCTGACCTGCAATGGCAATTGTCGAATCGTGCGACCCAGGCAGTGGATTTAAAAGAAGATGCGATTGCGATTTGGCAAATTTTTGAATTGGCAGACTATGAGCTGGTAGATTTAAGCCATGTACATCGTGATTTTTTAGCACAAGAAACTGAGTAAATTCTGAAGTATTCACACAGCATAAAAATAAGATTCAGTCCTGTGGTTTGGCTTTGTTCAAGAGGAAAAGGTTGGCTTCTATAGGCAACCTTTTCCTTATGGTAGAGCTTGCCATCTATACGCTTATAGCACAGGTTATGGTTTAAGCAAGCTACGATTATGCAAATCTTAGATTAAGAACATAGCGTCGTTGTCTAAAATCAGTTTGCCTATAAATCTTCTAAAGGCAGCTGGAAACTCTGTTTAATAATCTGGCTGGGTAAATCCGTTTTGACACTGGTAATGCCATTTTTTTTGGTCAAATGGGTCGACTGGAATTTCCGGTAACTTTCCAGATCAGGCACCACGACTTTCAGCATCGCATCACTTTCCCCCAAAATAATGTAGCACTCCATCACTTGCGGCAATTCTTTCATCGCCTCAATAAAGGTATCAATGGTTTCAGCATCCTGACCGACCAGCCAGATGCGCGAAAATAAAATCAGCTGAAAACCAATTTTTTGTTGGTCGACAATAGTCGTGTAATTCTGAATGACGCCTGCATCTTCCAGTAATTTTACCCGGCGTAAACAGGACGAAGGTGAAAGTCCGATTTCACGTGCCAGATCATTATTCTGAATACGGCCATT
The DNA here is from genome assembly GCF_024129715.1 of Acinetobacter lwoffii. GTDB lineage: Bacteria > Pseudomonadota > Gammaproteobacteria > Pseudomonadales > Moraxellaceae > Acinetobacter > Acinetobacter lwoffii_U. The sequence continues at coordinate 11,218 of NZ_JAMXXM010000007.1, read as the reverse complement.
GGCTTGTAAATGTCGAATGATATTTTTATCAATTCGATCAAGTTTTACCCGCACAGACTTGGTGGATATTTTCATAAATTAGAATAATATTCGAAAAATAATACTTATTATAAAATAAATTGAAAGCCAATTTTGTAAAAAATCGCAGATACTTATTTCACTTTCTGGATTTTGAAAGGAAAAGGAAATGTCTGTATTTGTACTCTTTGCACTGACCGTGCTTCCCCTGATTTTTACGCCTGGACCCGATATGTTATTTATCCTGTCTCAAGTGATGGGTAAAGATGCAAAAGCAGGCATGATGGCAACCTTAGGGGTGTGTTGCGGCTATCTGGTGCATTCGATTTTGGTGGCACTCGGAATTGCGGCTATTATTGTCTCTTTTCCGGTGCTGTTTGAAACAATTCGCTGGCTTGGGATTGCGTATCTGTTGTATTTGGCCTTTAATTTGCTCAAATCGGTATTCAGTAAAAAAGCGCTGAACATTGAGAAAAAGACCTCAGCCAATCCGATTAAAAAAGGTTTTTTTACTGCGCTGTTAAATCCAAAAGGCATGTTGATTTATTTTGCGATTTTGCCGCAGTTTATTGATAAATCGGCCAATACGGTTAGTCAAGGCTTGATTCTGTCCTTTATTTTTATCAGTCTGATTTTTGTGGTGTATTGTGGCTTAAGCATTTTATTCAGCAAAATCAGCCAGAAAACCCAAATGGATGAACGTAAACAAAAATGGGTGGATGGAACTTCTGGTGGTTTACTGGCACTTGCTGCAAGCTGGCTCATCATCAATTAATCTGGTTGCAAAGAAGCATACTGTTCGCAGTATGCTTTTTTTATAATTGCGAAGATTTGAAATTAAATATTCACTTTGTCGGCGTAGAATTCAATGCGCTGGTTTATTATTTGGTCAATTTGTCTTTATATTAGGTTTAATTCGCTCTCAAAAAGAGTTCTGTCCAAAATGACAAAAGCTGACATACGTATATTCCGGCTGTTTTGCTTCAAGCTGCTTTAAATCAATTTAAATTAAATGTGATCAATCAAAACTTCTGATGTGATTAATCAGATAAAAAAATAATATAAATCAATGGTTAAATTTTAAGTAAATATTGATACATTTCATTGTAATAAAACGATAACAATTAATTGTGAACGCATCGTTCAGGGAAAATTACGCATTTTTACACCTCTTTGTTGAATTGTGACTTGACCGAAATGCCGTACACATTGCAAGATAGGGCACCTAAAAAAATTTAAGTGAAGAGTTACACTAACTTTTCTCAACATTTACATTTGCTAAAACAGCCGAGGATTACATGAAGGCTCTTGTTGCTGTAAAACGTGTGGTTGATGCCAACGTTAAAGTTCGTGTTAAACCGGACAACAGTGGTGTTGACTTAACTAACGTTAAAATGTCAATTAATCCATTCTGTGAAATCGCAGTGGAAGAAGCGGTTCGTTTAAAAGAAAAAGGAACTGTTTCAGAAATCATTGTTGTTTCTATTGGTCCTAAAGAAGCCCAAGAACAGATCCGTTCTGCAATGGCGCTTGGTGCTGACCGCGGTATTCTGGTTGAAGCTGATGACAGCCAACTGGGTGCGCTGGAAATCGCTAAAATTCTGAAAGGCGTTGTTGACGCTGAACAACCACAATTGATCCTTCTAGGTAAGCAAGCAATTGATGATGACTCGAATCAGGTTGGTCAGATGCTTGGCGCTCTAATGGGTGCAGGTCAAGGTACATTCGCTTCTGAAGTAAAAGTAGATGGCGATAAAGTACAAGTAACACGTGAAGTAGACGGCGGTTTACAAACTGTTGAGCTGAAACTTCCAGCAATCATTACCACGGACTTGCGTTTGAACGAGCCTCGTTATGCGGCACTTCCAAACATCATGAAAGCGCGTAAAAAACCGCTTGATACCAAGTCACCTGCAGATTTCGGTGTAAACCCTGCAACTAAACTGAAAACAGTGAAAGTTGAATCACCTGCAGAGCGTAAAGCTGGCGTACAAGTGAAGTCTGTAGACGAGCTTGTAGAAAAATTGAAAAACGAAGCGAAAGTGATCTAATACAGAAGGATAAAAATCATGAGTATTTTAGTTATCGCTGAGCACGACAACAAAGCATTAAACGCTGCTACTTTAAACGTTGTTGCTGCAGCGCAAAAAATCGGTGGTGATATCACTGTATTGGTTGCTGGTTCTGGCGCTCAGGCAGTTGCTGACCAAGCGGCTAAAGTTGCGGGTGTAAGCAAAGTATTACTTGCTGATGACGCTGCTTATGCAAACCAATTGGCTGAAAATGTGGCTAAACTTGTTGCTGAATTAGGTAAAGGATATACACATATCCTTGCTGCTTCTACAACAACTGGTAAAAACATTTTGCCACGTGCAGCTGCGCTTCTTGACGTAAGCATGATCACTGACATCATCGCGGTAGATGGTCCTAAGACTTTCAAACGTCCGATCTATGCAGGTAATGCGATTGCGACTGTAGAGTCAGGCGAAAACATCGTATTGGCGACTGTTCGTGGTACAGCATTTGATGCTGTAGCTGCTGAGGGCGGTTCTGCTGCTGTTGAAGCTGCTGCGTCTACGGGTGATGCGGGTATTTCTAAGTTTATCAACGAAGAAATCGTAAAATCTGAACGTCCTGAACTGACAGCTGCACGTATTGTGGTTTCTGGTGGTCGTGGTGTAGGTTCTGGTGAGAACTATCACAAGATCCTTGATCCATTGGCTGACAAGCTTGGTGCTGCTCAAGGTGCATCACGTGCTGCGGTAGATGCTGGCTTCGTGCCAAACGATATGCAAGTGGGTCAAACTGGTAAAATCGTTGCGCCTGATCTGTACATCGCAGTCGGTATCTCTGGTGCAATTCAGCATTTGGCTGGTATGAAAGAATCTAAAGTGATCGTTGCGATCAACAAAGACGAAGAAGCGCCAATTAACGCAGTTGCTGACTACTGGCTAGTCGGTGACCTGAATACTGTTATTCCTGAATTGGTTTCTAAAATCTAATTCCTGAATCGGGTTCAAAATACGCTCTTGTGCAAGCAGTGAAAGCAATGCTTTACTGTTTTGTCCAAGGGCGTTTTTTTATGCAAAAATTTTAAAAATACTCGACAGTCGAAACTAGAGTATTTCATTTGTATGAAAAGTGATAAAATCCCGGTTTGCTTTTTCTCCTGTTTTTAATCATGTCCTTTTCCAAAGCCGCCCATATCCTGTTCATTAGTTTTCTGCTGATTGCGATTTATCTGGGTATTTGCATTCATACTGCCCTGAATGCACCGCCTGCGGTGACTCAGTATTTATTTAGTGAATCAGGCGCTTTTGAAGTCATGAGTCCATGGTTATGGTACTTGCTGGCAGTGCTGTGTTTGCTCAATGTTGAAATCAAACCTAATACCCGAGTGTTTACGGCTATAGCAGCGACATTGTTGGGATTGCGGGAAATGGATTTTCATAAGCAGGTGTTTGAAATGAGTTTTATTAAAACTAATTTCTATCGCAGTGCTGAAATTCCGCTCATGGATAAGCTGCTCGGATTTATTTTATTGCTCGGGATTATTTTTGTCTTTCTGGTACTGGCGAAAAAATTGGTTCAAACCATACGAAGCATGAAAGATTCTTTGAATATTGCACATTTTTTTATCTTCCTCACCATTGCCTGTGGCGGACTGAGCAAGGTGCTGGATCGCACGACCTCAACCCTGAAAGAAGAATTCGGCATCCAGTTGGTACCGCATACTCAAATCATGATTATGACCATTGATGAAGGGGTAGAAATGTTATTGCCAGTTTTATTGATTGTGGCTGTGCTGAGCTATCGTAAAGTACTGAACCAGGCACAATAAAAATATAGAAAAAACGATGAAGATGCGCCAGTTGATTGGCGCATTTTGTTTTTGTAGTACTGTATTTCTCAAAATTTGAGGTATTGAAAAATCCTGTCTGGATGCGCTAATTTTCGGTTTTCAAATAACAAGAAAATGATCACTAAAATGAAGATAATTAACAAGGTTAAGCTGAATATTTCGACACAAAAATACAAGTGTTTATGCTATAATTTAGGGCTGTATTTTAGTTTTTAACTCAGTCGTTTGAGTTAATGATTTTGCTAGTTTTACGACATATAAATACAAGCCAAAATTGGCTTGTAGAATAAGGAGTATGCATGAGCGTATCGGAAATTAGACCGATTGCCATTGAGGATGAACTTAAAAGCTCATATCTCGATTATGCGATGAGCGTGATTGTGTCACGTGCATTGCCCGATGTACGAGATGGTTTAAAACCTGTTCATCGTCGTGTGCTTTTCGCAATGCACGAATTAGGCAATGACTATAACAAAGCTTATAAAAAGTCTGCACGTGTAGTCGGTGACGTGATTGGTAAATATCACCCGCATGGTGATTTTGCCGTATACGAAACCATTGTACGTATGGCGCAAGATTTCAGCTTGCGTTACCAATTAGTTGATGGTCAAGGTAACTTCGGTTCGGTCGATGGCGACAGCGCAGCAGCAATGCGTTATACCGAAGTACGTATGCGTAAACTGACCCACGAACTGTTAGCGGATCTTGAAAAAGATACCGTCGAGTGGGAAGACAACTATGATGGCTCTGAGCGTATTCCTCAAGTCATGCCAACCCGTGTTCCGAACTTATTAATTAATGGTGTCACTGGTATTGCAGTTGGTATGGCGACCAATATGGCGCCGCATAACATGACTGAAGTTGTGAATGCGTGTCTGGCCTATGCTAATGATCCTCAGATCAGCATCGAAGGGTTGATGGAACATATTTCTGGTCCGGATTTCCCGACAGGCGGCATCATTTACGGTAAATCAGGCATCGTCGATGCATACCGTACCGGTAAGGGCCGTTTGCATATCCGTGGTAAATACCATTTCGAAGAAGATCCGAAGAATGGCCGTACCACGATTGTCTTCACTGAAATTCCATATCAGGTCAATAAAGCAAAAACCATTGAGCGTATTGCAGAACTGGTTAAAGAGAAAAAACTGGAAGGCATTTCAGAGCTTCGTGACGAGTCTGACAAAGACGGTATGCGTATCGCGATTGACCTGAAGCGCGGTGAAAACGCTGAAGTGATCGTGAACAACCTGTTCCAGAACACGCAACTTGAAAACTCTTTCAGCATCAACATGGTTTGTCTGGACAATGGCCAACCAAAATTGATGAACCTGAAAGACATCATTGCCGCGTTTATCCGTCACCGTCAGGAAGTGGTCACGCGTCGTACTATGTTCGAATTACGCAAAGCGCGTGAACGTGGTCATATCTTGGAAGGTTTAACCGTTGCCCTGGCGAATATTGATGCCATCATCGAAACCATCAAGAGTTCTGCGAATCCGGCTGAAGCGCGTGAGCGTTTGCAGGCAGGTGAGTGGGCTGGTGGCGGTGTTTTGGCCTTGCTGGAAAAAGCCGGTTCAGTTTCTGTACGCCCAGATGAGATTGAAGGTGAAGACCCAAGTCGCCCGTTTGGTTTGGATGGCGAGATTTATCGTCTGTCACCAACCCAGGTGAATGCAATTATGGAACTTCGCTTGCATCGTTTAACTGGTCTTGAACAAGACAAGTTACATGCTGAATATAGCGAAATTCTGTCACAAATCGCTGAACTGACTGCAATTTTGAATGACTTTAATCTGTTGATGAACGTGATTCGTGAAGAATTGGCCTTGATTCTTCAGCAGTATGGCGATGCGCGTAAAACGTCGATTGTCGAGTCACGTATCGATTTCTCTCGTGAAGATCTGATTCCTGAAGAGCAAATGGTTCTGACGGTATCGAAATCAGGTTATGCGAAAACTCAACCATTGTCTGACTACGCTGCACAGCGTCGTGGTGGCCGTGGTAAGTCTGCGACCAGCATGAAAGAAGATGATTACATTCAGCATCTAATTGTGACGTCAAGTCATGCGACGGTACTTTGCTTTACCAACGTTGGTAAGGTCTATCGTCTGAAAGTCTATGAAGTGCCACAAGCATCACGTGGTGCCAAAGGTCGCCCAATGGTGAACTTGTTGCCACTAGACGAAAACGAGACCATTACTGCGATCTTGCCGGTGATTGATGCGCCGAAGAAATTCAAGGAACGTCTGGCTGACTTCAAGGCATTTGTCAAAGCCAATGCAGCGCAGTTGCAAGCTAATGAAGTGATCAATGCTCATTTTTCCGAGCTTGAAGCAGCGCTGACTGAATCTGAAGATGGTGCGGATGATATTTCTGATGCATTGCGTATTCAATTGAAACAGTTGGGCTTGGAGCTTTCTGCAACAGATCTTGATGATGACATCATCAATGACTTTGCTCAGCAGGCTGAAGCGGTACGTAAGAACTTCTATGTGTTTATGGCGACTGAATACGGTACGATTAAACGTGTAGAGCTTGAACAGTTCTCGAATGTTCGTTCAAACGGTTTACGTGCGATTGAGCTGAATGGCGACGATACCCTCATTGGTGTAGCGATTACCGACGGCGAACAGCAAATCATGTTGTTCTCGAATGAAGGTAAAGCCATTCGCTTCGCAGAGACTGATGTGCGTTCAATGGGCCGCTCTGCCAAAGGTGTACGTGGTATGCGCGTGACCATTGGTGCAGCTGCACAGCTAGAAGAAAATGACGAAACTGAGATCGAGTCTGATGACGAAGATGGTTCAGATTCAGCATTGATTAGCCGAATCGTATCACTGGTTGTTGTACCCGAAACTGGCGAAGTACTGTGTGCATCTGAAAACGGTTATGGTAAACGTACTCCAGTAGATGATTTCCCGACCAAGAAACGTGGCGGTAAGGGCGTGATTGCGATCAAGACCTCTGAACGTAACGGTCAATTGGTGGGTGCTGTTGCCATCGATGCAAGCAAAGAACTGATGCTAATTTCTGATGGTGGTACGCTGGTTCGTACCCGTGCATCTGAAGTGGCACAAACCGGTCGTAACGCACAAGGTGTTCGTCTGATCCGCTTAGGTAATGAGGAATTGCTGGTCGGTGTAGTTTCAATTGAAGCTGTTGAAGAAGATGAGTTTGTTGAAGCGATTGAAGGTGCAGAATCTTTAGTGGCTGAAACGGATGCAGTTGCTGAAACTGAGCAAGTTGAAAAAGATGGTGAAAATTCAGTAGAAGAATAAGTTTTTTACTGATAAAAAGGGCGCTTCGGCGTCCTTTTTTATAAACCTTGACTCCATAAGGGTAAGCGATGAAAACCAAATTAATGTTGTTGGCAGCAGCGGTTGTATTGAGTGGCTGTAATTCAATAGACAATATTCCGAATCCGAGTCCTGAACAGGAAAAGGCGGCACAGCTGGCTTATGAGGATTTGCGTGACGGGAAATATGAGGAATTTCTGGATCAGTTAGAACCGCAGTTGCAAACCCAGTTTAAGGATAATGAAAAGCTGATGAAACGCTTTTCACGCTCAATTCCTCAAGGTGAATACAAGTCTAAGACTTTAATGACCAAAGAGATTGAAGAAGCAACCAATCAGCCTGGACAATATAAGGTCAGTTATGAAATTGCCTATCCGGAGAATCTGGTTCAGTATGATGTGAGTTTTGATAAGCCGAATGGTAGCAACAAGATTCGTAATTTCAATATTCAGGTCTTTGGTGAATCAAGTAAATAAGTGGAATAGGCGCATTGCTATAATGTTCTATCTGCTTTGATGACTAGGAATTAAACGTCGATAAGCCAAGAAAAAGCACATGCTGCCGATCATTCCAAGATAGAGCAGTTTAGGCAAGATTAGCTCTGTAGACACACCCATTTGATTGAGTTGAATAAACATCTGCACAATTTGGGTGGAAGGCAGGATTTCGCCAACGACTTGCATCCAGATAGGCATGGCTGCATGCGGCCAGGCCGCACCAGATAAAAAGAACAGTGGAATGGAAGTGAATACAATGACATGACCCGCACGTTCCGGCAGATCCAGAAAACTGGCAAATAGACAGGTCATGCCAATTATTGTGTAGATAAAAACCGGAACAGCCAGTAGCATCCCGAACAGGTTGCCACCGCGCGGATAATCAAACAGCCAGAAGCTGAAACCGAATAAATAGAAACATCCCAGACAACCAATAGTAAATACCGCTAAACACATCCCAATCAATGCATTTGCATTCAATTCTATTTTTCTTTCCCGATATACCAAAATCAGCATACTCAAACCTAAAAGAATGGTTTGGTGGATAATTAAAGGTGCAACCGCAGGAAAGACATAGCTGCCATAGCCGGACAGCGGATTAAATAAAGGAATTTGATGCACAGAAAGGGCAGGTGAAAAATCCGAGACCTCGCCAAAGCGTTCAGTATAATCTGCTAAAGTTTGCTCAACCGATGTGGCTAAGCCCAGACCAATTTGTTTGGTCACTAAAAAGTTGGCTGTACTTAAATACAGTCCAATGCCACCTGTTTCACCATGCCTTAAGCTTTGCGATAAATTGTCCGGCAGCAGTAAAATGCCATCGGCTTTTTGAGATTCCACCCATTGTTTGGCTTCGGCAAAATTGCCGGTAATCGCCTGAATTTCGACATTGGGGCTTTGTGCCACCTGACCAATAATGCGGGTGCTTAAGCTACTTTGTTCTTCATCGACAATGATAATCGGTAAGGCTTCAGCCTGCTGCGCCTGATAAGCAGTTGGATAAAAAAAGCTGTAAAACAAGACAGATAGAATCAGCGTGGTAAAGATCGTGCCGTGACTGACAATATCCTTGAAGCTTTGTAGATAGTAAAACCAAAGGGATTTCATTGGACTGCTCCTTTGGCGATTTTTTTAAGAAACAGATAAGCCAGCAGAGCGTAGACTAGGGCATAGACCAGCAGGATCAATCCAGCTTGCAGTGAAATATGCAATGGACTACCAATCACCCATTGTTCGGTTTGTAATTTGGCATAGGGCGTAAATGGAATAATATTGGACCAAAACTGGGTGAACAGTGGCGCATTATTTAAAGGTAAAGTCACACCGGCAAAACTTAAAGATGAACCGCCATAGACCGCAATGATGCCAAAAGATTTACTTAAATCTTTGGTCGCCAGAACCACTGCACTGCTTAAAAATGCATAGGCGCTATATAGCAGAAATTGTGCCGATAGAATCAGAGCGAGCGAGCCGGCAACAAACCAGCCGCGAATTTCAATCAGCCAGAACATCCAGATCCAGGTCCACACACTAAAAATAGCCACATAGACCAGGTTCTTAGACAGTAATGCCATCCAGATGGATGAGTTGCTGACCCAGCTTGTTAAGGTCTGTCGCTTCAGTTCCTGACCGACGGAAAATGCCACACAACAACACAGCAGTAAATGCAGAATTGCCGGAATGACATAGGGTTCCAGATAGAATTCATAATTCAGCTGCGGATTATACAGCGGCGATATTTTGATATGCGGTGACGGTGCTTCGAGAGAAGGCAGCCGGTTGCCCAGATATTGCTGTCCGCTAAATTCAGCCAGTGCTTGCAGGGTACTGACCAGCATGGCAGACGAAATGGTATTTCCGATACTGAAATAACTCTGGTTAAAGGCAATACTGATGTCAGCATCCTGAGCACGAACCAGACGTTGCTCGGCGCCGCTTGGAATATGGATATAACCCCAAATTTTATTTTGATTTAACAGGCGCTCAATTTCAGCTGTTTGTTCCGACACCGTAGCAATTTTAAGAGTATGATTCAGCGCCACATGCTGATAAATGCTTTGACTCAGCGCACTCTGGTCTTGATCAATAATCGCAATCGGTAAATGATCGGGTTTACCTTGGGCAAACATGCTGCTGAATAAAATAATCACCAGTGCAGGTGCGAGCGTGACCAGACACAGATCCCATTTTTCGTTGAGCAGATAGCGCAGTTCGCGCCATATACCCGTCCACATTATCGGGTCTCTTTCAGTTTAAATAACACGCTCATCCCGACTCTGAGTTCAGGAATTGCTGGTGCGGGCACAAGATGCAGCTTAAAACTTCGTACATCATAACCGCCGGTTTGGCGTGTAGTTTTAATGGTGGCAAATTCACCCTCGGCACTGATCTGTTTGATTTTAAAAGTAGCGGTTTTATCTAGGGCAGGAATATAACCTTCAATGCTGCTCATTTTCTGAAATGGGGCATATTGGTCTTCACGAATATTCAGGCTCACCCACATTTGATCTTCAATCAGGCTGACCACAGGGACTGCGGTGGCTACTAGCTCCGAGACTTTTCCATAGGTTTTAGAGACCGTACCGTTTACAGGTGCAACTAATTGGGTTTCTGCCTCTAAAGCATTGGCTTCATCCAGCGCAGCCTGGGCAATATCTACCTGTGCATCGGCAGAACTCTTTTGCTGCGAGGTGCTGCCACGTTTGGCACGTGCGTATTGCTGATACGCCGCTTCTGTCATTTGTGCCGCTGATTGACTGGCTGCATACAATTCATCACGGCGCTGGCGTGAAATCACACCTTCCTTAAATAAATTTGCACCACGCTCATAAGAAACTTTGGCTAAATTTTGCTGTGCTTTCAGCGATTGCCAGTTGGCATACAGGCTGGCGATATTTTCTTCCTGCGAGCCACGTTCAGCAGTCGATTGTAAGGCTAGCGCAGATTGTAAAGCCGCTACGGCTTGCTGTTTTTTGGCCTGAATTTCCGGGCTGTTTAAGCGCACCAGCACATCGCCTTTTTTGACCCGCTGACCTTCTTCTACATAGATTTCTTCAATACGGCTTGGCACTTTGGTCGCCACCTGAACCGTTTCAGCTTCTACACGACCCTGCAATTCCAGCGGAGCCGGTTGGTAGCTTTTCCATAATCCAAATGCGATGACTGCCAGCAGAACTGGAATCAGGGCAAGCAATAAATATTTTTTCTTTTTAGCGATTTCAGGAGCTTGTTGTTGCTCGGTCGAAGTCGTCGCGTTGTTTTCTATTTCAGTTTTTGTTTCTACCTGTTGCGCAGGCGATTTTTCTGTATCGCTGGATGAAGCCGCTTCATTCACAGGATCATTGGGTTTTTGATCTTCGTTCATGTTCGGCTCCATTAGCGAATATAGTGAGTGTTGGTATGTTGGATGTAGTTCGGAAATTCTGCAATCGAGCCATGGCTTTGTAATAGTGTGGCCAGTGACATCACATATTTGTAGGCATTCAAGGCAGTTTCAGCTCGTAGTCCGCTCAGCATATTTTGTGCATCGATGACCTGTGTGG